>JBILNT010000144.1:0-9512 GCA_044374875.1 Rubrivivax sp. | reverse complement strand
ATGTCCTCGACGCCGTCGTTGAAGCGGGCGACCTGGAAGTCGGGCCGCGGGTCGCGGCCGGGCTTCTCCAGTTCCGACAGGATGTCCTTGACGGTGATGGCGCCGAAGCGCTCGTCGGCGAAGCGCTCGGGCTTGAGCGTGCGCAGCACGTCGGTGCGGCCCATCAGCTGGTCGACGGGCTTGCCGGTGGCCGCCAGCAGCTTCTCGACCACCGGGTAGGTCTCGGGGTGCACGCCGGTCAGGTCCAGCGGGTTGTCGCCATCGCGGATGCGCAGGAAGCCGGCCGACTGCTCGAAGGTCTTGGGGCCGAGGCCGGCCACGTCGAGCAACTGCTGACGGTTGCGGAACGCGCCGTGCGCATCGCGCCAGCGCACGATGCTGGCCGCCACCGCCGGGCTCAGGCCCGAGACGCGCGCCAGCAGCGGTGCCGATGCGGTGTTGAGGTCCACGCCCACCTTGTTGACGCAGTCCTCCACCACCGCGTCGAGCGTGCGCGCCAGCGCCGGCTGGTTGACGTCGTGCTGGTACTGGCCCACGCCGATGCTCTTGGGGTCGATCTTGACCAGCTCGGCCAGCGGATCCTGCAGGCGGCGCGCGATGCTGACGGCGCCGCGCAGGCTGACGTCGAGTTCCGGCAGTTCCTTGCTCGCGTACTCGCTGGCCGAGTAGACCGAGGCGCCCGCCTCGCTGACCACCACCTTGTCCAGCTTCGTGCCCGGTGCGACCTGCTGGATGCGCTTGATCAGGTCACCGGCCAGGCGGTCGGTCTCGCGGCTGGCGGTGCCGTTGCCGATGGCGATCAGGTTGACGCCGTGCTGGGCCACCAGGCGGCCCAGGGCGTGCAGCGAGCCTTCCCAGTCGTTGCGCGGCTCGTGCGGGAAGACCGTGGCGGTCTCCAGCACCTTGCCGGTGTCGCTGACCACCGCCACCTTGACGCCGGTGCGGATGCCGGGATCGAGGCCCATCGAGACGCGCCGGCCCGCCGGGGCCGCCAGCAGCAGGTCGCGCAGGTTGTCGCCGAAGACCTTGATGGCCACGGCCTCGGCCGCCTCGCGCAGGCGGGCGAAAAGATCGCGCTCGAGGCTCAGCGAGAGCTTGACCTTCCAGGTCCAGCCGACGGTCTTGCGGATCAGGTCGTCGGCAGGCCGCTTCGCGTGGCTCCAGCCCAGGTGGCGGGCGATGCGCATCTCGGCCAGGCCGAACGCGGGAACGCCGGGCGCAGCCGCCGCCGCTTCGGCCTCGGGCACCACCAGCCGGGCGTCGAGCCACTCCTGCGTGCGGCCGCGGAACACCGCCAGCGCGCGGTGGCTGGGCACGCGGGCGATGGGCTCCTGGTAGTCGAAGTAATCGCGGAACTTGGCGGCGTCGGCGTGGTTGCCGTCCTTGCCCTCGACGAGGCGGCTGCGCAGCAGGCCTTCGGCCCACAGCCACTCGCGCAGGCTGCCGACCAGCGCGGCGTCCTCGGCCCAGCGCTCGGACAGCAGGTCGCGCACGCCGTCGAGCACGGCATGGGCGTCGGCGAAGCCGGCATCGGCGTTGACGAAGCCGGCCGCCTCGCCCAGCGGCTCGAGCGTCGGGTCGGCGAACAGCCGGTCGGCCAGCGGCTCGAGCCCGGCCTCGCGGGCGATCATGCCCTTGGTGCGGCGCCTGGGCTTGAACGGCAGGTAGAGGTCTTCCAGCTCCTGCTTGGTCGGCGCGGCCTCGATGGCGGCGCGCAGCTCGGGCGTGAGCTTGCCCTGCTCCTCGATGCTCTTGAGCACGACGCCACGCCGTTCCTCGAGTTCGCGCAGGTAGGCCAGGCGCGCCTCGAGCTCGCGCAGCTGCACGTCGTCGAGGCCGTCGGTGGCTTCCTTGCGGTAGCGGGCGATGAAGGGCACGGTGGCGCCGCCGTCGAGCAGCTCGACCGCGGTGGCCACCTGCGCCGGCCGGACCTTGAGTTCGGCGGCGATCTGCGAAACGATCTTGTCCAAGTCTGTAGGCCCGGCGGCCGGCCGCTCGGGCGTTTTCCGAAAAGGGGCGAAGTGTAGCCAGCCAGGGCGCGGACGGATCTCAGGGCGCCCGGTGGCCCAGCCAGCGCACGGCACCCTGCCCCGCCGCGCGGCCGGTGGCGAAGCAGGCGGTCAGCAGATAGCCACCGGTGGGGGCCTCCCAGTCGAGCATCTCGCCGGCGCAGAAGACACCGGGCAGCGCCTCGAGCATCAGGTGCTCGTCCAGCGCCTCGGCGCGCACGCCGCCGGCGCTGCTGATGGCTTCGTCGATCGGGCGCGCCGCGAGCAGTTCCAGCGCCACGCCCTTGACGTGCGCGGCCAGGCGCCGCGGGTCGGCGAGATCGGCCTTGGGCACGCGCTCGTGCAGCAGCGCGGCCTTGGCCCCTTCGATCCCCAGGCGCGACTTCAGGTGGCTGGACAGCGAGCGGGTGCCGCGCGGGTGCGCGATCTCGCGCTCGACCCACTCCAGGCTGCGACCGGGCAGCAGGTCGATGCGCAGCGTCGCCGACCCGCCGGCCGCGAGCTGCCGCCGAAGCCCGGCCGACGCCGCATAGACCAGGCTGCCCTCGACGCCATAGCCGCTGATCACGAACTCACCGGCCTGGCGGTGGGTGCGGCCGTCGGCAGGGTCCAGCCATTCGGCGGCCACGCCCTTGAGCGGCGCGCCGGCGAAGCGCGTCCGCAGGTGCTCGCTCCAGCGCGCCTCGAAGCCGCAGTTCGAGGGCACGAGCGGCGCGATGTCGACGCCACGCTCGCGCAGCCACGGCACCCATGCGCCGTCGGAGCCCAGGCGCGCCCAGCTCGCGCCGCCCATGGCCAGCACCACCACGACGGGCCGCACCTCAGTCGCGCCTTGCGGGTCGTCGAAATGCAGCGCCATCGGCGCGCTGCCGATGCCGGTGCAGCGGTGGCGCATGTGGAAGACGACCCCGGCTGCCCGCAGCCGGTGCAGCCAGCCGCGCAGCAGCGGCGCAGCCTTCATGTCGACGGGGAAGACGCGCCCCGAGCTGCCGACGAAGGTCTCGACGCCCAGGCCGCGGGCCCAGACGCGCAGCGCGTCGGCGCCGAGGTCGCGCAGCAGCGGCGCAAGCCAGGGCGCGCGCTCGGCATAGCGCGCGGCGAAGCGCTCGAAGTCCTCGGAGTGGGTCAGGTTCAGCCCGCCCTTGCCGGCGAGCAGGAACTTGCGGCCGGCCGAGGGCATGGCGTCGAACACCTCCACGCGCAGCCCGGCTTCGGCCAGTACTTCGGCGGCCATCAGCCCGGCCGGGCCGGCGCCGACGACCGCGGCAAGGGGGACGCCAGTGGAACTCATCGGCCGCGACTGTACGCGGCCGGGGCGAGCGGCATCAGCCGGCCGACTTCAGCGCCGCGCGCAGGCTCGCGCCGAGCTCGGGCTTGTCCTTGAACGGATCGGTCGGGTTGCGCGGCTGCATGATGTCCTCGAGCCGCGTCTGCACCGCCGCCAGCGCCTTCGGGTGGCTGAAGACGTAGAAGCGGTCCTCGTCCATCGCGTCGTAGACGAACTGCGCGACCTGCGCCGCCGTCACCTTGCCGCTGGTGACGGCCTTCTCGCTCATCGCGGCGGCGATGAGCTGGCTCCTGGTCGGCCCGCCCGCATCCTGCATGCCGGCCGGGCGGTTGCGCTCGCTGCGGTGGATGCCCGTGGGCACGAAGTACGGGCACAGCACGTGAGCGCGGACCTGCGAGGTGACGAGGGCGAGGTCCTGGTAGAGCGTCTCGCTCAGCGCCACGACGGCGTGCTTGGTGGCGTTGTAGATGCCCATGTTGGGCGGCGCCAGCAGGCCGGCCATGCTGGCGGTGTTGACGACGTGGCCGCGCCACGACGGGTCGGCCTCGGCCGCGGCCAGCATCATCGGCACGAAGACGCGCACGCCGTGGGCCACGCCCATCAGGTTGACGCCCACGACCCACTCCCAGTCGCGCGCGCTGTTCTCCCACAGCAGGCCGCCAGCGGCCACGCCCGCGTTGTTGAAGACGAAGTTGGGCGCGCCGAAGCGCGAGCGCGTGGCTTCGCCCAGGGCCTCGACGTCGATGGCGCGAGAGACGTCGGTGCGCACGGCCAGCACCTGCGCGCCCAGCGACCGGACCTCGCCCGCGGCGAGCTCCAGCGCGTCGGGCTGGACGTCGGCCATGACGACGTTCATGCCGCGCCGCGCCGCGATGCGGCTGGCCTCCAGGCCGAAGCCCGAAGCCGCGCCGGTGATGACGGCGGTGCCGCCTTGAAAGGTGTTCATCGAAGGGTCTCCTCGGGGTTGTATCGGCGGGACGGGCCGCGCCGGTGGGTCAGGTTTCCACGGGCGCCGCGCGGGCCAGGATGGCATCGAGATCGAGGCTTGCCGGCAACAGGCCGAAGACGTCGGCGGCGCCGTCCAGCCGCGACGCGCAGAAGGCGTCGAAGACGGCATCGGGCGCGGTGCGGCGCAGCAGCGCTGCCTGCAGCAGCAGCGCGACGTCGCGCGCCAGGCAGCGGGCCTGCGCCTCGTCGGTGGCGCCTGCGTCGAGGGCCAGCACCACCCGTTCGGCCATGCGGTCGACGGCGCGGTGGGCGCCGCGGGCCGGCGCCACCTCGCGCATCAGCGCGTCGGCCACCGGGCCCAGCGCCGAGGCCCCTGCCGGCGAGCCCGAACGCAGCGCGCGCAGCAGGTCCAGCGCCATGATGTTGCCGGCGCCTTCCCAGATGCTGTTGAGCGGCATCTCGCGGTAGATGCGGGCCATCACGCCCTCGCCCTGCTCCTCGACGTAGCCGTTGCCGCCCAGGCATTCCATCGCCTCCTGGGCGAAGTGGCTGCCGCGCTTGCAGATCCAGAACTTCGCGATCGGCGTGAGCACGCGGCGGATCAGCGCCTCGTGGCCGTCGGCGTCGTCGCCGTGCTCGGTCCGGTCGACGGCCAGCGCCAGCCGCAGCGCCAGCGCGGTGGCGGCCTCGCTTTCCAGCGCCAGGTCGGCGAGCACGTTGCGCATCATCGGCTGCTCGGCGAGGCGACGGCCGAAGGCCTGGCGCTGCGCGGTGTGGTGCATGGCCAGCGACAGCGCGTGGCGCATCAGACCGGCGGTGCCGAGCGCGCAGTCCAGGCGCGTCAGCGCGCCCATCGCCAGGATCTGCGGCACGCCGCGGCCCTCGTCGCCCACCAGCCAGCCGCTGGCCCGCTGGAACTCGACCTCGCTGCTGGCGTTGGCGTGGTTGCCCAGCTTGTGCTTCAGGCGCATGACCTGGATGGCATTGACGCTGCCGTCAGGGCGCCAGCGCGGCACGAAGAAGCAGCTCAGGCCGCCCGGCGCCTGCGCCAGCACCAGGAAGGCATCGCACATGGGCGCCGAGAAGAACCACTTGTGGCCGGTGATGGCGAAGCGCCGGCCCCAGGCGTCCTCGCCGTCGGGCTCGGCGCGGGTGGTGTTCGCCCGCACGTCGGAGCCGCCCTGCTTCTCGGTCATGCCCATGCCCATGGTCACGGCCTGCTTGGCCGACGCAGGCGCGAAGCGGCCGTCGTAGCGGGTGTCGGCCAGGCGCGGCCCCCACTCGGCGTGCAGCGCCGGGTTGCCGCGCAGCGAGGGCGTCACGGCGTAGGTCATCGACACCGGGCAAAGCACCGAGGGCTCGGCCTCGGTGGAGAGCATGAAGGCGGCCGCACGCCGCACGTGGTGGCCCGGGCCCTGCGACCACGGCGTGCCGTGCAGGCCGTGGCCGAGGGCGCTGCCGAGCAGCGCGTGGTAGCTCGGGTGGAACTCCACCTGGTCGACGCGCCGGCCGAAACGGTCGTGGCTGCGCAGCTGGGGCGCGTGCACGTTGGCCAGGCGGGCGTGTTCCTGCATCGCGGCCGAGCCGGCCTCGGCGCCCAGGGCGTCGAGCCCCGCCGTCGCGACGCCGGGCGCCAGCGCGCGCAGCGCGTCGCGCAGCGGTCGGTTGGCGCGAAACAGGTTCACGTCGACGAACGGCGTGCTCTGGTTCAGGACCTCGTGCGTCGCGGTCATCGCTGCCTCCCGGGGGATGGTCACGCGGCCGGCGGCCGCAGCATCTCGACGTGGGGAATGTCGTCCTCGAGGTAGGGCTCGCCCACTTTCATGAAGCCGAAGCCGCCGTAGAAGCGCTCCAGGTGCGCCTGCGCGCTGATGCGGATGCCCTGTCCGGGGAATGCGGCAAGACTTCGTCTCACGCCCTCGGCGACGAGTTCACGGCCGAGGCCGGTACCGCGGGCCTCGGGGGCGGTGATCACGCGGCCGATCGAGGGTTCGGCGAACTTGTGCCCGGGGTCGACCACGCGGAGGTAGGCCTGCAGCACGCCGGCCCCGTCGTGTCCCAGCAGGTGCCAGGAAGCGCGGTCGAGCCCGTCGGGGTCGAGGTAGGGCCCCTGCTCGAGGATGAAGACGCGGCAGCGCAGCGCCAGCGCGTCGTACAGGCGGTCGACGCCCAGCTCGTGGAAGCGCGACCAGTGCCAGTCCATCGCCCTCAGAGCCGCACGAGCTGCTTGCCGAAGTTGCGCCCCTTGAGCAGGCCGAGGAAGGCCTCGGGCGCCGCGGCGATGCCCTCGGCGACGGTCTCGCGGTACTTGAGCCGCCCCGTCGCCACGCCCGTGCCCAGCTCCTTCAGCGCCTCGGGCCACAGGTTCATGTGCTCGCTGACGATGAAGCCCTGCACCTTCAGGCGCGAGACCAGGATCAACGAAGGATTGGCCATCGGGATGGGCTCGCCGTTGTAGCCGGAGATCATCCCGCACATCGCGATGCGGCCGAAGGCGTTCATGCGCAGCATCACGGCGTCGAGGATCATGCCGCCGACGTTCTCGAAGTAGCCGTCGATGCCGTTCGGGCAGGCCTCCTTCAGCGCGCCGAGCATGGCCTTCAGGTCGCGGTGGGCCTTGTAGTCGATGCAGGCGTCGAAGCCGAGCTCGTCGACCGTGTAGGCGCACTTGTCGGGCCCGCCGGCGATGCCGACGACGCGGCAGCCTTGTGCCTTGGCCAGCTGCCCGACGATGCCGCCGACGGCGCCGCTGGCCGCGCTGACCACCACCGTCTCGCCGGCCTTGGGCGCGATGATGTGGTTCAGGCCGACCCAGGCCGTGACGCCCGGCATGCCCACCGCGCCCAGGTAGGCCGACAGCGGCACGTGCGTGGTGTCCACCTTGCGCAGCATGCCGGGCACGCCGGCGTCCGCCACCGAGAACTGCTGCCAGCCCCCCATGCCGACGACCTTGTCGCCCACGGCGTAGCCGGCATGACGCGACTCGACGACCTCGCCGACCGTGCCGCCGATCATCACCTCGCCCAGCGGCTGCGGCTGCGCGTAGCTCTTGCCCTCGTTCATGCGCCCGCGCATGTACGGGTCGAGGCTGAGGAAGTGGTGGCGCACGAGCACCTGGCCGTCGTGCGGCGCAGGCACCTCGACGGTCTCGAGACGGAAGTTGTCGACGGTGGGCTCGCCGGCCGGACGCGAGGCGAGCACGATGCGCTGGTTCTGCATGATGGGTGTTCCCTGGGAGTGATGGACAACGGCGCCGGTGCGCCGGTCAGTCGGAGGCGTTGAGACGCTGGATGCGGCGCCCGCCACCCACCGGCAGGCCCTTCATGTACTTGAACGTGCCGGTGGCGTGGGCCACGATCGCACCGCCCTCGTCGCGCACCGTGCCCTCGGTGAAGGCCAGCGAGGCGGTGCGGTGCATCAGGCGGCCGGTGGCCGTGAGGCGGCCTTGCCCGGCACGCATGAAGCTGGTCTTCATCTCGATGGTGACGACACCGGGCTGCGGCTCACCCCCCGGCTGCGACGGGCTGCGCGCCGCGTGCGCCATCGCGACGTCGAGCATCGTCATCGTGACGCCGCCGTGGGCCACGCCCCACGAGTTGGTCAGCGACTCCTGAAGCGTCAGCGCCAGCTCGGCTTCGCCCGGCTCGAGGCGCCGCAGCTCGAGGCCGAGTTGCTCGACGAAGGGGATGCGGACGAGGAAGTCCAAGCTCAGGCGCCCGAGTGCACCGCTGACACGCCACCGTCGACAGCCAGGATCTGGCCGGTGATGTGCTTGCCGGCGTCGCTGGCGAAGAGCAGCGCCGCGCCCTTGAGGTCGTCGTCGTCGCCGATTCGCTGCAGCGGCGCGGCCTTGGCGAGGTTGTCGGCGCCGAAGGTCTGCAGCACGCCCTTGGTCATCTTGCTGGGGAAGAAGCCCGGCGCCAGCGCGTTGACGGTGATGCCGTGCGGCCCCCACTCGCCGGCCAGCGTGCGCGTGAAATTGACCACCGCGCCCTTGCTGGTGCCGTAGGCGATGAACTTCATCTCCAGCGAACCGGCCAGCCCGGCGATGGACGCGACGTTGATGATGCGGCCGCGGCGGCGCGGGATCATCGACACCTTGCCCACCGCCTGCGAGAACAGGAAGATGCTGCGGACGTTGAGGTTCATCACCTTGTCCCAGGCCTCCAGCGGATAGTCCTCGGCGGGTGCGCCCCAGGTCGCGCCGGCGTTGTTGACGAGGATGTCGACCTGCCCGAGGCGCTGCATGGCCTCGTCGACGACGCGCTGCACCTGGGCCGGGTCGCTGGCATCGGCGGCCACCCAGCGGGCGTCGATCCCGCGGTCCTGCAGGTGCGCGGCCGCTTCCTCGAGGTCGGCCGCCTTGCGCGAGGTCAGCAGGATCTTCGCGCCGGCCTCGCCCAGCGCCTCGGCGATCTGCAGGCCCAGGCCGCGCGAGCCTCCGGTCACCAGCGCGGTGCGGCCGGTCAGGTCGAAGAGCTTGGACACGGGGGTGCTCATGGGGTGTCTCCTTGCTTGTCGATGGAACGCCGGAAGTGCCGGCCCGTCAATCCTTCATTCGCGACCGCACCCAGATCAGCACGACGCCCGCAGCGGCGGCGATGCCACCGGTCACGACCATCGACCAGCCGATCGGATCGTGCCCTCGCTGCACGAACAGGCCCAGGCCGAGCACGAGCAGGCCGCCGTAGATCAGGATCCAGGTCAGCTTCTCGACGCCCGCGGCAGTCATGGGGCCAGGCTCTCCACCGCGACCTCGCGCACCAGCGCCTCGCGCCGCGCCACCACGCCCAGCCAGGCGTCGATCTTCGGCAGCTCGTAGGCGAAGAAGTAGCGCATCGCGGCGAGCTTGCCTGCACGGAAGGCATCGGTGCCGATCGCACCAGGCCGCGACGCGGCGAGGGCCACGTCGAGCCAGATCCAGGCCAGCACGACGTGCCCGAAGGCCTGCAGGTAGGGCGTGGCGTTCGCCAGGGCTTCCTCGGGCACGCCAGTGGCCCAGGCGGACTTGGTGGCCGCGCCCAGGCGCTGAAGCGCCGCGGCCAGCGCGTTGGCCGGCTCGGCGAGACCCTCGACGTGACCGGCCGCCTCGGTGGTGGCGGCGATGCGCCCGGCCAGCAGCTCGAGCCCAGCGCCACCGTCCATCACCACCTTGCGCCCGAGCAGGTCCAGCGCCTGGATGCCGTGGGTGCCCTCGTGGATCATGTTCAGGCGGTTGTCGCGCCAGTACTGCTCGACCGGGAAGTCACGCGTGTAGCCGTAGCCGC
>JBILNT010000018.1:0-33002 GCA_044374875.1 Rubrivivax sp. | reverse complement strand
CCCTCGAAGTAGAGCACCGTGTCGACGATGTGCTCGAGCACGCGCGGCCCGGCCAGCGCGCCTTCCTTGGTGACGTGCCCGACCAGCACCATCGCGCAGCCGCTGGTCTTGGCCACCCGGGTGAGCTGCGCCGCGCACTCGCGCACCTGCGCCACCGAACCCGGTGCAGAGCTGAGCTGCTCGGAGTAGACGGTCTGTATCGAGTCGATCACGCAGAACGCGGGCTTCTCGGCCTCCAGCGTGGCGAGGATCTTCTCCAGGTTGATCTCGGCCAGCACGCGCACCCGCGCGCCCGTCAGGCCCAGGCGCCGCGCGCGCAGCGCGACCTGCGCGCCGCTTTCCTCGCCGGTCACGTAAAGCACCGGCAGGCGCGCGGACAGGGCGTCCAGCGCCTGCAGCAGCAGCGTGCTCTTGCCGATGCCGGGGTCGCCGCCGATCAGCGCCACGCCGCCGGCGACGATGCCGCCGCCGAGCACGCGGTCGAGCTCCTCCTGGCCGGTGGGCGTGCGGTCGACGTCCGACGCCTCGATCTCGCTGAGCGTGGCCACGGGCTGGCTCTTCGCCAGCGCCTGGAAGCGGTTCTTCGCCGCGCCGGCCGGCTCGGCCACGGTCTCGTCGAGCGTGTTCCACGCCTTGCAGTGCGGGCACTGACCCAGCCACTTCGGGCTGGTGCCGCCGCACTCGCGGCAGGTGTAGAGGGTCTTCGCGGCCACGCGCCGGATTGTGGGGTCAGCGAGGCGGCTCGCCCGAAAACCAGGCGGGCAGCGTGAACCCGGTGAGCACGGCCACGGCGCGCAAGCCGGTGGCCGTGGCCACGCCGGCCAGCAGGGCGCCTGACGCGCCGAGGCCGGCCGCCTCGCAGCCCACGACGACCCATCCGCCGGCGAAGGCGCACACGGCGTAGGGGCGGTGGTCGCTGAAGGCGCGCGGGATCTCGTTGCAGACGATGTCGCGCAGCACCCCGCCGAAGACGGCCGTGACCATGCCCATCAGCACGGCGACGATGGCAGGCATGGAGGCGTCGAGCGCGATCTGCGTGCCGCCGGCGGCGAAGAGGCCCAGGCCCAGCGCATCGGGCCAGGCGATGGCGCGCTCGGTCAGCGCCAGGTGCCGCGCGCGCATGAAGGCCATCGCGCCGGCACCCAGCGCCAGCAGCGCCCACAGCCAGTTCGCGTGCTCGACCCAGAAGAAGGGCCGGCGGTCGAGCAGCACGTCGCGCAACGTGCCGCCGCCGAAGGCCGCGAGGCCGGCGACGACGACCACGCCCACGGCATCCAGCCGCTTGCGCGCCGCCACCACCAGGCCCGAGAGCGCGAACGCGACCGTGGCCACCGCCTCCACGGCGACCTGCGCGTTCGACAGTGTCCACTGCAGCGGGGTCGTCATCGGCGAGGGCCCCGCGACGCAGGCAGATGCTCAGCCATGCCGCCGCGCGACCCAGTAGGTGGCGCCTTCGTCGCCATAGCGCTCGGCATGCGGCACCTCGCGCGCCAGCGTGAAGCTGTCGCCCGCCTTCAGGTGAAGGGGGGCCTCGCCCTCGCAGGTGAGCCACATCTCGCCTTGCACCATCACGGCCTTCACGGCAAAGCAGTGCACGTGGGTGTCGAGCACGGTGCCGGGCTCCCAGCGGCGCTCCAGCACGGAGTCGAAGCCTTCGGCCAGCGCGCTGCGCTCGAAGTCGGCAAAGGTGGTCTGGGGGCTCATGGCGGGCATCCTCTCCCGTGGCGGTTGGCTGGCCGACGAGCATAGCCGGCTGCGCGACGGCGCGCGCACGCGCGTCGTCACTCGATGACCTTGCCACGGCCGGCCTTGACCTCGCCGCGCTGCGCCTTCTCGTCGAGCCGGCGTCGCTTGGAGGCCAGGGTCGGCCGCGTGGGCCGACGCACCGGCGGCGGTGCCGCCACGCTCTCGACCAGCTCGACCAGGCGCTGCAGCGCCTCGGCGCGGTTCATCGGCAGGCTGCGGTGCGCCTGCGCCTTGATGACGACGACGCCCTCGTCGGTGATGCGGCGGTCGCGCAGCGCCAGCAGGCAGTCCTTGACGCCCTCGGGCAGCGACGAGGCGCGGATGTCGAAGCGCAGGTGGGCCGCGCTGGACACCTTGTTGACGTTCTGCCCGCCCGCGCCCTGCGCACGCACGGCCTCGAACTCGACCTCGCCTTCGGCGGGTCGCCAGGGGAGCGGGAGCCGGTCGTGCAGCGCCATCGCCGGCATCGTACGCCGCGCGGCTACGATGCCGGCATGGACTTCACGCTCTGGCTCGCCTTCTTCGCCGCCTCGTGGGCGATCAGCCTGTCGCCCGGGCCAGGCGCGGTGGCCGCGATGAGCGCCGGCCTCAACCACGGTTTCCGGCGCGGCTACTTCCTCACCTTCGGGCTGGTGACAGGCATCGTCACCCAGCTGCTGATCGTCGGCCTCGGGCTGGGGGCGCTGATCGCGGCGTCGGCCACCGCCTTCACGGTCGTGAAGTGGGCGGGCGTGGCCTACCTGGTGTGGCTGGGCGTGCAGCAGTGGCGCGCGCCGGCACTGGCCGTGCGCGCCGAGGGCGGGCACGACGGCCGTACGCCGCGCCGCATGCTGGCGCTGCGCGGCTGGGGCATCAACGCGGTGAACCCGAAGGGCACGGTCTTCATGCTGGCGGTGGTGCCGCAGTTCCTGACGCCGGGCGAGCCGCTGGCGCTGCAGTACGCGGTGATCGGCGCGACGCTGGTGTTCACCGACCTCGTCGTGATGGCCGGCTACACGGCGCTGGCCTCGCGGGTGCTGCGCTCGCTGTCGTCGGCCGAGCACGTGCGCTGGGTCAACCGCGGCTTCGGCGCGCTGTTCGTCGGCGCCGGGCTGCTGCTGGCGGCGTTCAAGCGCTCGGCATAGCGCCTTCGTCGTCCTCGACCGCGCGCACCGGCACGCGCGGCGCCACGGCGCACATCAGCTCGTAGCCGATGGTGCCGGCCGAGCGCGCGACCTCGTCGATCGCCAGCCGGCTGCCGTGCGGCCCCTCGCCCCACAGCGTGACCTCGCTGCCCAGGCCGGCCGTGGAGACGGGCGTGAGGTCCACCGCCAGCATGTCCATCGAGACGCGGCCCACCGTGGCGGTGCGCACGCCGTCGACCAGCACCGGCGTGCCGGTGCCGGCGTGGCGCGGGTAGCCGTCGGCGTAGCCGCAGGCGACGATGCCGATGCGCGTGGGCCGCGCGGCGCGGAAGGTGCTGCCGTAGCCCACGGTGTCGCCGGGCTGCAGGTCCTGGGTGCCGATCAGCCGCGAGCGCAGCGTCATCGCCGGGCGCAGCTGCCAATGGGCGATGTCGTGCTCGGGGAAGTCGGGCGCGCTGCCGTAGCTCATGATGCCGGCGCGCACCCAGTCGGCGCGCACGTCGGCCGCGGCGGCGTGGCGCAGCGTCGCCGCGCTGTTGGACAGGCTGCGCTCGCCGGGCAGGTCGTGCGTGGCGTCGCGGAAGACGGCCATCTGGTGGGCGATGCCGCGCTCGCCGTCGGCGTCGGAGAAGTGCGTCATCAACGAGATCTCCTCGACCTGGGGCAGCGCGTCCAGGCGCGCCCACGCGGCACGGAATGCGCCCGGGCGGAAGCCCAGCCGGTTCATGCCGCTGTTCATCTTGAGGAACACGCGGTGCGGGCGGTGCGTCTTGTGCGCCGCCAGCCAGTCGATCTGCGCCTCGCAGTGGATGACGTGCCAGAGCTCCAGCCGCGAGCACAGCTCGAGGTCGCGCGGCTCGAAGCAGCCTTCGAGCAGCAGGATCGGGCCGCGCCAGTCCAGGGCGCGCAGCCGCTCGGCTTCCTGCAGGTCAAGCAGCGCGAAGCCGTCGGCGCCACGCAGCCCGGCGAACGCCCGCTCGATGCCGTGGCCGTAGGCGTTGGCCTTGACGACGGCCCAGACGCGCGCGTCGGGTGCCGCCGCGCGGGCGCGGGCCAGGTTGTGCGCCAGGGCATCGGTGTGGATCAGGGCTTCGATCGGACGCGGCATGTCGTTCCTGCGGGGCGATGGGGGCTTGGCCGATGTGCGGACGATTCTGCCAGCCGCCCCGCCTTGGCTTTCACCATTCGGAACGGCATGGGCCGCGTGCTATAACCCTTGCGCCCCTGAAGGAGACTCGACGCCTGCGCTCACGACCGGCGCACGGCGGCTCTCGCGCCCGACATCGATGAAAAAAGGCTTCTCGACCATCATGTCGGCGCAGTTCTTCAGCTCGCTGGCCGACAACGCATTGTTCGTCGCCGCCGTCGAGCTGCTGCGCAGCGGGGGCGCCCCCGAGTGGCAGCGCGCGGCCCTGGTGCCGATGTTCGCGCTGTTCTACGTGATCCTGGCCCCCTTCGTCGGCGCCTTCGCCGACTCGATCCCCAAGGGCAAGGTCATGTTCCTGTCCAACGCCATCAAGGTGGTGGGCTGCCTGATGATGCTCTTCGGCGTGCACCCGCTGGTGGCCTATGCCGTGGTGGGGCTGGGCGCGGCGGCCTACTCGCCGGCCAAGTACGGCATCCTGACCGAGCTGCTGCCCCCCTCGCAGCTGGTCAAGGCCAACGGCTGGATCGAGGGCCTGACGATCGCCTCGATCATCCTGGGCGTGCTGCTCGGCGGCCAGCTGGTCGGACCCAGGATCGCGCCGCTGCTGCTGTCGCTGGACATGCCGGGCTTCGACCTGCACATCGACACCGCCCCGGAGGCGGCCATCGCCTCGATCGTGCTGCTCTACGGCATCGCCGCCATCTACAACCTCTACATCCCGCGCACCGACGCGCCGCTGCAGCCGATGTCGGGCAGCCTGATGACGCTGGTGCGCGACTTCCAGTCCTGCAACTCGCGGCTGTGGCGCGACAAGCTCGGCCAGATCTCGCTGGCCACCACCACGCTGTTCTGGGGCGTGGCCGGCAACCTGCGCTACATCGTGCTGGCCTGGGCCGCCGCGGCGCTGGGCTACACGACCACGCAGGCCTCCAGCCTGGTGGGCGTGGTGGCCATCGGCACGGCGGTGGGGGCCGTGGTGGCGTCGGTGGCGATGAAGCTCGACCGCGCCACCGCGGTCATCCCGCTGGGCATCGGCATGGGCCTGCTGGTCATCGGCATGGTCTTCATCGACGACGTCTGGGCGGCCGCGCCCTTCCTGATGATGGTCGGCGCGCTCGGCGGCTTCCTGGTGGTGCCCATGAACGCGCTGCTGCAGCATCGGGGGCACAACCTGATGGGCGCCGGACGCTCGATCGCGGTGCAGAACTTCAACGAGCAGGCCTGCATCCTGGGCCTTGGCGCTTTCTACGCCTGCATGACGCTGGTGGGCCTGTCGGCCTTCGGCGCGATCACGATCTTCGGGCTGGTGGTGGCGGGCACGATGGAGCTGATCCGCCGCTGGCACCGCCGCAACACGGTCGCGCACCGTGACGAGGTCGAACGCCTGCTGGCCATCGCTCGCAGCGACGGCCACCACTGATGGCTCCTGCCGACTCGCGCGGGGCCGTGCTCCTGCCGGCCCTGGCGCTGACATTCAATGCCTTCACCTGGGGCGTGAGCTGGTGGCCCTTGCGCCAGCTCGAGTCGCTGGGCCTGCACCCGCTGTGGGCCACGGGGCTGATCTACTCGCTGGCGGTGGCGATCATCACCGTGTGGCGGCCGCGCGCCTGGATCGACCTCGCCCGCACGCCCGCGCTGTGGCTGCTGGTGATTGCTGCCGGCACCACGAACGCCACCTTCAACTGGGGCGTGACCATCGGCGACGTGGTGCGCGTCGTGCTCCTGTTCTACCTGATGCCGCTTTGGGCGGTGCTGCTGGCGCGCTGGCTGCTCGGCGAGCGGCTCACGCCGCTGGCGATGCTGCGCGTGGGCATGGCGCTGGCCGGCGCCGCGATCGTGCTGCAGCCGCCAGGCGCCGAAGGCTTCGCGTGGCCGTTGCCACGATCGCTTCCCGAGTGGCTGGGGGTGCTGGGCGGCTTCACCTTCGCCCTCAACAACGTGATGCTGCGCCGCGAAGCCCACCACCCCGAGGCGGCACGGGCCCTGGCGATGTTCGCCGGCGGCGCCCTGGTGTCGTTGCTGGTGGCCGCGGGGCTGGCCGGCTGGGGCGCGGCACCGTGGCCGCCGGCGCTGCAATGGCCGTGGGTTGCGGGCAGCCTTGCGCTGGCCTGCGCCTTCCTCGCGGGCAACCTGGCGCTGCAATACGGCGCGGCGCGGCTGCCGGCCAACGTGACCGCGGTGGTGATGGTCAGCGAAGTGCTCTTCGCCTCGGTCTCGGCGGTCGCGCTGGGCGCCGGCGCGATCAGTGCCCCGTTGATGGCCGGCGGCGCGCTGATCGTCGGCGCGTCGCTGCTGGCCGCGCGCGGTTAGGGGAAAAGACCGCCCCGGGGGCGGCATCACCGCCTCCCGGGGCCGTCGGGAAACCCTGCCTCAAGAGAGGCGGCATCCGGGGACCGAAGAGTGCTGCGGATGCTGCGGTGCCGGCCCAGGGCTGTCAATCGCGTCGGCCCCCTCGAAAGCGGGGGGTGCCGCTAACATCCGGCTGCTGCGGCCGCGAAGCGCCGTTCACACATCGAGGATGCCGATGGCCCAGACCACCGTCTACGACTTCGAGGCCCTGTCCATCGACGGCCAGCCCGCCCACCTGGCGACCCAGCGCGGCAAGGTGCTGCTGATCGTCAACACCGCCAGCCAGTGCGGATTCACGCCTCAGTTCGCCGGCCTCGAGAAGCTCTGGCAGCAGTACCGCGACCGCGGGCTGGTGGTCGTCGGCTTCCCGAGCAACGAGTTCGGCGGCCAGGACCCGGGCAGCAACGACGAGATCGCGACCTTCTGCCAGCGCAACTACGGCGTGAGCTTCCCGATGATGTCGAAGGTGAAGGTCAACGGCGCGCAGGCGCACCCGCTGTGGCAGTGGCTCACCGCCGAAGCCCCCGGCCTGCTCGGCAGCAAGGCCGTGAAGTGGAACTTCACCAAGTTCCTCGTCGGCAAGGACGGCCAGGTCATCCGGCGCTATGCGCCCACCGACGCACCCGAGTCGATCGCCAAGGACATCGAGGCCGCCCTGGCCGCCTGACACCCCCTTTCGGAACCCCCTCATGTCGACCTTCCAGCACCTCGAGCCCTACGGCGGCGACCCGATCCTCAGCCTCAACGAGGACTTCCAGCGCGACCCGCGGCCCGGCAAGATCAACCTCTCGATCGGCATCTACTTCGACGATGCCGGCCGCATCCCGGTGCTCGACGCCGTGCGCCGTGCCGAGGCGCAGATGCTGGCCGAGTCGGGGCCCAAGTCCTACCTTCCCATCGAGGGTTCGGCCGCGGCACGCGGCGCCGTGCAGGCGCTGCTGTTCGGGGCCGGGCACGAGGCCGTGACCAGCCGGCGCATCGCGACGCTGCAGACCATCGGCTCGAGCGGCGGCCTGAAGGTCGGCGCCGACTTCCTGCGCCGCTGGTTCCCCGCCAGCCAGGTCTGGGTCAGCGACCCGACCTGGGACAACCACCGCGCGATGTTCGAGGGCGCGGGCATCAAGGTGAACACCTACCCGTACTACGACGCGGCCACCGGCGGCCTGAAGTTCGATGCCATGCTCGCTGCGCTCGCCGCGCTGCCGGCGGGCAGCGTGGTGCTGCTGCACGCCTGCTGCCACAACCCGACCGGCGTGGACCTGACGCGCGCGCAGTGGGAGCAGCTCGTGCCGGTGCTGCGCGATCGCGGCGTCATCCCCTACCTGGACCTGGCCTACCAGGGCTACGGCGACGGCATCGCCGAGGACGCGTTCGCGGTGCGGCTGCTGGCGTCTTCCGGCCTGTCGTTCTTCGTCGCCAACTCGTTCTCGAAGAGCATGAGCGTCTACGGCGAGCGCGCCGGCGCGCTCAGCGTCGTGTGCGCCAGCGCCGCCGAGGCCGACCTGGTGCTCGGCCAGCTCAAGGCCACGGTGCGGCGCAACTACTCCAGCCCCGGCATCCACGCCGCCGGCATCGTCGCCCGCGTGTTGTCCGACCCCGAGCTGCGTGCCTCCTGGGAGGCCGACGTGGCCGCGATGCGCGAACGCATCCTGGCGATGCGCAAGTCGCTGCACGCGGTGCTCGCGGCACGCGTGCCGGGCCGCGACTTCAACTACTTCCTCACCCAGCGCGGCATGTTCAGCTACACCGGCATGACGCCCGCGCAGGTCGACCGCCTGCGCGAGGAGTTCGGCGTCTACCTGGTGCGCTCGGGGCGCATGTGCGTGGCCGGGCTGAACACCGGCAACGTGGAACGCACGGCCGAGGCGATGGCGGCGGTGCTGGCGGGCTGACGTTCGCCTCGCCCACGACGGCGCGCGTCGAGCCCGAGGCTGACGGCGAACGGGACCGGTGCTCGGGCAATCAGGCCAGACGCCCGGCGCGGAAGTCCTCGACCGCCTGGAAGATCTCGTCGTTGCTGTTCATCACGAACGGGCCGTACTGGGCGATCGGCTCGCCCAGCGGCCGACCGGCGATGAGCAGGGCGCGCGCCTCTTGTGCACCCGCCTCGATCACGACGCCGTCGCTGCCCGGCGTGTTGGCGAGAATCGCCATGCGCTGCAGGCGCACCGGCGTGCCCGCCACCGCCGCCTCGCCCCGGTAGACGTAGACGAAACCGTTGTGCACGGCTGGCAGCGGCTGCTCGAAGCGAGCGCCCGCTTGCAGATGAATGTCGAGATAGAGCGGCTCGGTCGCTTCGCGCTGCATCGCCCCCTGCACACCGTGGCTGCTGCCCGCAATCACGCGGACGCGCACCCCGGGCTGCTGCAGTTCCGGGATCTCGGCCGCAGCGATGTCGCGATACCAGGGCGCGCACATCTTGTCGCGCGCCGGCAGGTTCAGCCAGAGCTGGAAGCCTTCCATGCGGCCCTCCTCCTGCTCGGGCATCTCGCTGTGGATCACGCCGCGGCCGGCGGTCATCCACTGCACGCTGCCGGGCACCAGCAGGCCTTCGTTGCCGGCGCTGTCGCGGTGGCGCATGCGGCCCTCGAGCATGTAGGTCACGGTCTCGAAGCCGCGGTGCGGGTGATCGGGGAAGCCGCCGATGTAGTCGCCCGGGTTGTCGGTCCCGAAGGCGTCGAGCATCAGGAAGGGGTCGAGCCGGCGCTGCAGGTCCTGCGTCAGCACGCGGGTCAGGCGCACGCCGGCGCCGTCGCTGGTGGCCCGGCCCTGGACCAGGCGCTCCACGGCACGGGGGGCTGCGACGACCGCCCTCGCGGCAACGGCGCGGGAGGTGGTGATGGTGTCCATGCCTGCACTGTAGGCGGTATGGACACCGCCTGCATTGCGCAGGCTTGAACGCGCCGTTCCGCGGGGCCGGACCTACACTCCGCTGTCCGGAGGCGCCGGCCAGGCCCCGCGGGGGCGATCACATGCCCGGCATCTTCTTCGCTTCGCCGAGCAACTTCATCGAGTCGTCGTGCTTGCCGGCCTTGTGGGCCGCCTCGCCGTCGGCACGCAGCTTCTTCACCTTGTCCATGTCGGCCTGCGACAGCTGCGGCTTGGCCGCGATCCGGGCGTCGATGGCCTTCATCTCGTTCGGGCAGTTGTGGGCGAACGCCAGTCCGGCGGCGCCGGCCAGCAGGGTCGCGACGAGCAGCTTCTTCATGGGGTCGGGTCTCCGCAAGGTGGGGGATGCCGGCGACGGTCGTCGCCGGCAAAGCGCATTCTTCGGCCGCCGCGAAGGCATCGCGGCGCGCTCGGGCATGTGTCCCTTCGGCGTGCCGGGGATCTTCGCGTGAGCCCGCTGCCGGGTCGCGCGCACATGCGCAGGCTGCGCGAGGTCTGGCGCTCGGCCGGCTGGCCGTTCCAGGACCTCGTCGAGGCCGAGCTGCTTGCCGCCGGCCTGCTCGAGCGGCTGCGCGACGCCGAAGGGCGCGAGACGGTGCGCGTCACCGACGCCGGCGTGCGTGCGCTGGCGGACGCGCTGCAGCGCAACCGCGGCGCCTTCGAGGCCCACGAGGCGCTGGTCGGCCGCGTGGCCCGCGAGATGCAGCGCGCCGGGCGCATCGTCTGGCGCGGCCTGCGGCTGCGGGCACCGGTGCCCGCGGAGGACGGCGCCACGCGCTGGGCCATGGCGATGCCCGACGTCTTCTCGATCCGCTCGACGACGGTGGACGACTACGTGGAGCCCGTGGTGCACGAGATCAAGGTCTCGCGCGGCGACCTGCTGGCCGAGCTGCGCAAGCCCGACAAGCACGCCGCCTACCTGGGCCTGGCCAGCCAGTGCTGGTTCGTCTACCCGGCCGGCCTGGCGCGGGCCGACGAGATCCCGCCAGCGTTCGGCGTCATCGAGGCCACCGTCGACGGTTCGCTCGAACGCGTGCGCCCGGCGCCGTCGCGGCCGATGCGCCTGCCCACCGCGGCCTGGGTGGCGCTGGCCCGCGCCACCGCGCTGCCGCCCGACGAGGACGATCCGCCCCAGCAGGCGCTGGCCGACGCGTGACGACGCCCTGTCTCAGGACGCCACGCCATGCCACAAGCTCCGAGGATTGAACACGTTGTCGATCCTAGCCTCTGGGATTGGCAGCGCAGCGCACAATCGAGCGGTTCGTCGGCCGCGCCGGCCGAGCCTGCGGCACCACCCGAAGCCGACCCATGACACGCATGAGAATCGCCCGCAACCCGGGTCGCGCCACCGCCGCCGCGCTCGCGGCGCTCGGCCTGGTCACGTCGCTGGCCGCCGCACCGGCGCTCGCCGCGCCCGGCCTGCCCTCGACGAACGTCGCCTGGGTGCCCGCCGCGGCCGACGCCGACGTCGACCGCGCCTTCGTCCGCGCCCGCGGCGAAGGCAAGCCGGTGCTGCTGTACTGGGGCGCGACCTGGTGCCCGCCCTGCAACCAGCTCAAGGCGACCCTCTTCAACCGCCAGGACTTCGCCAGCCAGGCGCGGCAGTTCGTGGCCGTGCACGTGGACGGTGATCGCCCGGGCGCGCAGAAGCTGGGCCAGCGTTTCAAGGTCAGCGGCTACCCGACGGTGGTGCTGTTCACGCCCGACGGCCGCGAGATCACCCGGCTGCCCGGCGAGGTGGAGCCCGAGCAGGTGCTGGCGGTGCTGCAGCTGGGCATGGCGGGCGGTCGGCCGGTGAAGGCCGTGCTGGCCGACGCGCAGGCCGGCAAGCCGCTGCCCGCCGGCGACTGGCGCATGCTGGCCTTCTACTCGTGGGAGACCGACGAGCAGCAGCTGGTGCCGCGCGCGGAGCTCCCCGGCGTGCTCGCGCAGCTGGCCGCCGCCAGCCCCGCGGCCGATGCCGACACCGCCAACCGGCTCTGGCTCAAGGCGCTGGCCGCCAGCGACGAAGGCAAGGGCGTGAAGGCCGACGCCGCACTGCGCCAGCGCGTGCAGCGCCTGCTGGCCGACCCCGCCGCCGCGCGGCCCTTCGTGGACGTGCTGACCGGCGGCGCCACCGACGTCGTGCGCACGCTGTCGGACGAAGGCTCGGCCGGGCGCACGGCGCTGGTGACAGCGTTCGACGCGCTGATGAGCCGCTTCGAGGCCGACACCACGCTCTCGCGCGGCGACCGCCTGGGTGCGCTGATCGCCCGCATCGAGCTCGCACGGCTGGGCACCCCGCGCGACGAGGCCCGCCCGAAGCTGCCCGACGCCCTGCTGGCCGACGTCCGGGCGCACGCGACGCGCGCTGACCGCGAGATCGCCGACGGCTACGAGCGCCAGGCCGTGATCACGGCAGCCGCCTACGCGCTGGGCCGCGCCGGCCTGTGGGACGACAGCGATGCGCTGCTCCAGGCCAACCTGGCGAAGAGCCACTCGCCCTACTACCTGATGAGCCAGCTCGGCGGCAACGCGCGCAAGCTCGGCCGCAAGGACGAGGCCCTGGGCTGGTACGAGAAGGCCTTCGCCAAGAGCCAGGGCCCGGCCACGCGGCTGCAGTGGGGGGCGGGCTACGTCGGCGCCTTGGTCGAGCTTGCGCCGCAGGACGCGGCGCGGATCGAGAAGGCCGCGGCGCAGGTCTTCGCCGAAGCCGGCAAGGACACCGGCGCGTTCAGCGGGCGCAGCCTGCGCTCGCTGCAACGCACGAGCCAGCGCCTGGGGAGCTGGAACGCAGACGGACGCCAGGCGGCCGTGATGCAGCGCCTGCGCCGGCAGGTCGAGCCGGTCTGCGCGAAGCTGCCGGCCGGCGGCGCAGAACGTGCAGCCTGCGCCGCGCTGCTCGAGCCTGCGGCGAAGCCGGCATGACGGCCCCCCTCGACCAGGCGCGACGGCGCCTGCTGCTGGCCGCCGGGGGTGCCTCGACCCTGGGCTGGCGCCACGCCATGGCCGCAGCCGCTGCGCCGGCCGACGCCGAGACCTTCACCGGCCGCTGGGTGCACGCCTTCGCGGCCTACGGACCGCCCAAGTACGGCCCCGACTTCAAGCACTTCGAGTACGTCGAGCCCGACGCGCCCAAGCGCGGCGTGCTGCGCCTGCGCAACCCCGACCGCCGCACCAGCTTCGACAAGTACAACCCGTGGACGGTGCGCGGCAACGCCCCGGCGGGCGTGCTGATCTGGATGGTCGAGGGCCTGGCGCACATGTCGCAGGACGAGCCGATGACGATGTACGGCCTGCTTGCCGAGGCCATGCTCGTCGAGCCCGACTTCTCGGCCATCAGCCTGCGCATCCGGGCCGAGGCGCGCTTCAACGACGGCAGCCCGGTGACGCCGCAGGACGTGATCCACAGCTTCACGATGCTCTCGGGCAAGGGGTCGTCGCCCGCGGTGCAGACGGCGCTCTCGGGCATCGAGCGCGTGGTCGCCAGCGACGTGCGCACGGTGCGCTTCGAGCTGCGCGAGAAAGGCCGCGACCACGTCTTCGCTGCGGCGACGATGCCGGTGTTCAGCCGCAAGTGGGGTGCCGGCAAGCCGCTGGACCAGATCGTCACCGACTACCCCGTCACCACCGGGCCGTACCTGATCGACAAGGTCGACATGCCGCGGCGCATCGAGTTCCGCCGCAACCCCGACTACTGGGGCCGCGACCTGGCGGTGCGGCGCGGCCACTTCAACTTCGAGCGCGTCGTCTACCGCAACTACCAGGACATGGCGGTGGCGCGCGAGGCCTTCAAGGCCGGCGAATTCGACATCTTCAAGGAGTACGGCGGCCGCTCGTGGGCGCGCCTGCACAAGGGCGTGAAGTGGGACGACGGGCGCATCGTCAAGAAGGCCTTCGTCACCGCCACCGGGCAGGGCCTGCAGAGCTACCAGATCAACCTGCGGCGCCCTCAGTTCGCCGACATGCGCGTGCGCGAGGCCCTGGGCCTGACCTACGACTTCGAGACGCTCAACCGCACCGGCATCTTCAAGCGCGCCTACAGCGTGTTCAACAACTCCGAGTTCGCCGCCCAGGGCGCGCCCTCGGAGGGCGAGCTGCGCCTGCTCGAGCCCTTCCGCACCGAGCTGCCGCCGCGCGTCTTCGGCCCGGCCTTCGTGCCGCCCAGCACCGCCGGCGACCCCAACGGGCTGCGCCGCAACCTGCTGCAGGCGCGCGCGCTGTTCGAGCAGGCGGGCTGGAAGCTGGGCGAGGGCGGGAAGATGCGCAACGCCAAGGGCGAGCCCTACGAGATCCAGTACCTGACCCCGCGCGACGGCGGGCTCGACGACTGGCAGCGCAACCTCGACAAGCTCGGCGTGAAGCTGGAAGACCGCGTGGTCGACTTCGCGCTGTACCGCCGCCGACTGGAGAACTACGACTTCGACATGGTCACCATCGTCGAACCCGACTTCACGCTGCCCAGCGCTTCGGACATGGCCACGCTCTACGGCTCGAAGGCGGCCGACGAGAAGGGCAACAACAACTACCGCGGCGTCAAGAGCCGTGCGGCCGACGCGCTGATCGAGGCCATGGCCAGGGCACGCTCGCTGCAGGACCTGACAGACGCCTCCCGCGCCTTCGACCGGGTGGTGATGTGGAACTTCTGGCAGGTGCCCGACCTGTTCGCCAACACCGAAAACGTGTCCTACTGGAACCGCTTCGGCATCCCGCGCGTGCAGGCGAAGTACTTCGCCGCCGACACCCTGATCAGCGGCTTCACCGAGTTCGCGCCGTGGCCGCTGTGGACCTGGTGGGCGAAGTGAACGGCGCGCCGACAACGCAAGCGAGACGCTGATGCTGCTCTACATCCTCAAGCGCATCGCCCTGATGGTGCCCACGCTGCTGGGCGCGCTGACCATCACCTTCGTGGTGATGCAGTTCGTGCCCGGCGGGCCGGTCGAGCAGATCATGGCCGAGGCCCGCGCCGGCCAGGGCGACAGCGGCTACAAGGCCGGCCGCGACCTCGACGCCAAGCAGCTCGAGGAGCTGAAGAAGCTCTACGGCTTCGACAAGCCCGCCC
Organism: Rubrivivax sp.; assembly: GCA_044374875.1. Taxonomy (GTDB): domain Bacteria; phylum Pseudomonadota; class Gammaproteobacteria; order Burkholderiales; family Burkholderiaceae_C; genus Rubrivivax. The sequence continues at coordinate 18,706 of JBILNT010000018.1, read as the reverse complement.
ACGTGCGCTACCTCGAGATGCTCGCCGACTTCGCGCGCTTCGACCTCGGGCGCAGCTTCCTGCAGAACAAGACCGTCTGGGAGCTGATCAAGGAGAAGCTGCCGGTGTCGATCTCGCTGGGGCTGTGGACCTTCCTGATCAGCTACCTGATCTCGGTGCCGCTGGGCATCGCCAAGGCGGTGCGCGAGGGCACGCGCTTCGACGTCGCCACCAGCTTCGTCGTCCTGCTGGGCTACGCCATCCCCGGCTTCGTGCTGGGCATCCTGCTGATCGTCGTCTTCGCCGGCGGCACCTTCCTCGACTGGTTCCCGTTGCGCGGCCTGACCAGCGACAACTGGGAGGAGCTGTCGTGGCCGGCGCGCATCGTCGACTACTTCTGGCACCTGGCGCTGCCGCTGACCTGCCTGGTGATCGGCAGCTTCGCGGTGACGACCATGCTGACGAAGAACACCTTCGTCGAGGAGATGCGCAAGCAGTACGTGCTGGTGGCGCGCGCCAAGGGCCTGCCCGAGCGGCAGGTGCTGTGGAAGCACGTCTTCCGCAATGCGCTGATCCCGCTGGTGACCGGCTTTCCGGCCGCCTTCATCGGTGCCTTCTTCGCCGGCTCGGTGCTGATCGAGACCCTATTCTCGCTCGACGGCCTGGGCCTGCTGGCCTTCGAGAGCGTGACCCGCCGCGACTACCCGGTGGTGCTGGGCTCGCTGTACCTGTTCACGCTGATCGCGCTGGTGGTCAAGCTGGTGTCGGACCTGCTGTACGTGGTGGTCGACCCGCGCGTGCAGTTCGGTGCGGCGGCGCGGTGAGGTCAGGTCGATGAACACCGCGATGCCCACCACCCCCGCACCCGCCGCGGCACTGCCCGCCGTACGCCCGATGTCGCCCAACCAGCGCGCCTGGGCTCGCTTCCGCCGCAACCGCATGGGTTACTGGTCGCTGTGGATCTTCCTCGTGATGCTGGTGCTGGCGACCTTCGCCGAGCTGCTCAGCAACGACCGCCCGTTCGTCGCCCGCATCGACGGCCAATGGCACGCGCCGGTCTTCAGCAACCCGCCGGAGACCGCGCTCGGCGGCGACTTCGGCACGCCCACCGACTGGAAGGACCCGTTCATCCGCGCGCTGCTCGACAAGCCCGGCAACTGGGCCTTCGGCACCATCAACCCGCACTCGGCCAGCTCGACCGACTACTTCGACAAGCGCCTGCCGCCGGCGCCGCCGAGCGCGCGGAACTGGCTGGGCACCGACTCGCAGGGCCGCGACATGACGGCGCGCCTGCTGTACGGCTTTCGGGTGAGCATCTGGTTCGCCATCGCGCTGACGGTGGTGGGCACCGCGATCGGCATCGCCGCGGGCGCCCTGCAGGGTTACTTCGGCGGCCGGGTCGACCTGGTGCTGCAGCGCTTCGTCGAGATCTGGGGCGCGGTGCCCGAGCTGTACCTGCTGATCATCTTCGCCTCGATCTTCGAACCTTCGCTGCTGCTGCTGCTGGTGCTGCTGGCGCTGTGGGGGTGGATGGGGCTTTCGGACTACGTGCGCGCCGAGTTCCTGCGCAACCGCAACCTCGACTACGTGAAGGCGGCGCGCGCCCTGGGGCTGTCGAGCCGGCAGATCATCTGGCGTCACCTGCTGCCCAACTCGATGACGCCGGTCATCACCTTCCTGCCGTTCCGCATGAGCGCGGCCATCCTGGCACTCACTTCGCTCGACTTCCTCGGCCTGGGCGTGCCATCGTCGGTGCCTTCGCTGGGCGAGCTGCTCAAGCAGGGCAAGAACAACCTCGACGCCTGGTGGATCATCGTGCCCACCTTCGCGCTGCTGGTGGTGACGATGCTGCTGCTGACCTTCATCGGCGACGCGCTGCGCGATGCTTTCGATACCCGAAAGTCCTGAGGCGCACGATGCCCGAGGGGTCGATTCACCGCAGAGGAACGGAGGACGCGGAGTTCCCGGACGGAGATCTCACCCAACGCGTGCTCGCGGCAGCCTTCGAAGTGCACAGCGTGCTGGGTGCCGGCCTCCTCGAATCGGTCTACCAGCACGCGCTGGAATACGAGCTGACTCTGCACGGCGTTCCCTTTGCGGCGCAGACGAGCATACCCGTGATCTACAAGGGGCAACCGATTTCCGCCGGTCTCCGGCTGGATCTGCTGGTGGACGACGCGGTGATCGTGGAGGTCAAGGCCGTCGAACGGCTCGAGCCCGTGCACCAGGCCCAGTTGCTGACGTACCTCAGGATCGCAGGCAAGCGTACAGGACTGCTCGTCAACTTCAACGTGCCGCACCTGCGCCAGGGCATTCGGCGCGTCGTCAACACACCGCGGAACTCCGCGTCCTCCATTCCTCTGCGGTGAAGTCTTCATGAAGCCCGCCACGTCACCCCTGCTCGAGGTCCGGAACCTCACCGTCCGCTTCGGCGAATCGGTCGTCGTCGACGATGTCTCGTTCTCCATCGCGCCGGGCGAGAAGTTCGCGCTCGTGGGCGAGTCGGGGTCGGGCAAGACGATCACGTCGTTGTCGGTGCTGAGGCTGGTCGACAGCGCGACGACGACGGGGGCGATCCGCTTCGGGGGCGAGGACCTGCTGGCCAAGCCCGAGCGAGAGATGCGCGGCATACGCGGCTCGCGGATCGCGATGATCTTCCAGGAGCCGATGACGGCGCTGGACCCGCTGTACACGGTGGGCCACCAGATCGGCGAGGTGCTGGAACTGCACGAGGCCATGCGGCCGAACGCGGCGCGTGCGCGTGCGATCGAGCTGCTGGCGCGCACCGGCATCCCGGAGCCCGACAAGCGCATCGACTTCTACCCGCACCAGCTCTCGGGCGGCCAGCGGCAGCGGGCGATGATCGCGATGGCGCTGGCCTGCCGGCCGCAGCTGCTGATCTGCGACGAGCCCACCACCGCGCTGGACGTGACCATCCAGGCGCAGATCCTCGCGCTGCTCGACGAACTGCAGGCCGAGATGGGGATGGCGCTGCTGTTCATCACCCACGACCTCAACCTCGTGCGCCGCTTCACCCATCGGGTGGGCGTGATGGAGAAGGGGCGCCTGGTCGAGACGGGTGCCACCGCAGAGGTCTTCGCCCGCCCGCAGCACGCCTACACGCAGCGCCTGCTGGCCAGCCGGCCGCAGCGCGTCGTACAGCCGGTGGCCGCCGACGCACCGGTGCTGCTGGAAGGGCGCGGCGTGAAGGTGACGTTCCCGGTGGCCGCGGGCTGGTTCCGCAAGCGCGCGTTCGAAGCGGTGCGCAGTGCGACGCTGGCGCTGCGGCGCGGCGAGACGCTGGGCATCGTTGGCGAGTCGGGCTCGGGCAAGACGACGCTGGGCATGGCGCTGCTGGCCCTGCAGCCGGTGGCCGGGGGCGAGGTGCACGTGGGCGGCGAACGCATCGACGACGCCGACCGCCAGCGGCTGCGCCGCATGCGGCGGCGCCTGCAGGTGGTGTTCCAGGATCCGTTCGGCTCGCTGAACCCGCGCATGACGGTGGGCCAGATCGTGGGCGAGGGCCTGGCACTGCACCGGCCGGAGCTGTCGGCCGACGAGCGCGAGCAGCTCGTGCTGCGCACGCTCGACGAGGTCGGGCTGTCCGAGCGCCACGGCATCGCGGCGGTGCTGCAGCGCTACCCGCACGAGTTCAGCGGCGGCCAGCGCCAGCGCATCGCGATCGCCCGCGCCATCGTGCTGCAGCCGGAGGTGCTGGTGCTCGACGAGCCGACCTCGGCGCTCGATGTCTCGGTGCAGCAGCAGGTGCTGGCGCTGCTGGCCGAGCTGCAGCGTCGCCACGGCCTGGCCTACGTGTTCATCAGCCACGACCTGGCCGTGGTGCGCGCCATGTCGCACCGCGTGATGGTGATGAAGGGCGGCGAGGTGGTCGAGGAAGGCGAGGCCGAGGCGCTGTTCGCGGCGCCGCAGGCCGCCTACACGCGCGAGCTGCTGGCGGCGGCGCACCTGGCCTGAGAGCCTGTGGCCAGGCCGGACGCCGCCGCGGCCGCACGGGCTACTTGATCAGGCCTTCGGCCTTCAGCGCCTCCTGCACGGCAGGCCGCGCCGCCACGCGCGCGACGTAGGCCGAGAGGTTCTTCAGCGGCGCGATGTCGACGCCGACGTACTTGCCCCAGCCCGCCACGGTGAACAGGTAGGCGTCGGCCACCGTGAACTGCGCGCCCATCAGGTAGTCGTGCCCCTCGAGCTGCTGGTCGACCCAGGCGAGCTTCTCGCCGAGCTTCGCGCGCGCCAGGGCCTTGGCCTCCTCGGGCATGGCGGGGGTGAACAGCGGCGAGAAGCCCTTGTGCAGTTCGCTGGTGATGAAGTTCAGCCACTCCATCAGGCGGTAGCGCTCCATCGTGCCCCAGGCGGGCGCCAGCTTCCTGTCGGGCGCCTGGTCGGCGATGTACTGGACGATCGCCGGGCCTTCGCTGAGGCGCTGCCCGTCGTCGAGTTCGAGCAGGGGCACCTGGCCCTTGGGGTTGATGGCGAGGAAGTCGCTGCCGTCGGCCAGCTTCTTCGTCTTGGTGCTGGCCATCACCGGCGTGAAAGCCAGGCCGGCCTCGCGCAAGGCGATGTGGGGCGACAGCGAGCAGGCACCGGGGCTGTAGTAGAGCTTCATGGCTTGATCGAAGAGGGAAGGTGATGACCCGCGAAGGTAGCAGAGCGCGAAGGGAGATGCCGCCGGCGGGCCTTGCCTGATAACCTCCCCGAGTTCGCATCTCCTTGCCGAACCCGGAGTCACCGATGCCCCGCGCCGTCCTCGACGAGTCCCGCCTGCACCCCGCGATCCGCGAGCGTGTGGCCCGCCTTCACGCCGAGGTCGTCGGCGAGGTCCAGCAGGCGCTGGCCGAGCACCCGGTGGTGGTGGTCGGCATGCGCGGCAACCCCTTCTGCCGCAAGGCGCGACGCACCCTGGCCGACGCCGGCGTCGCCCACCACTACCTCGAATACGGCAGCTACTTCGGCGAATGGCGGCGCCGCAACGCGCTGAAGATGTGGACAGGCTGGCCGACCTTCCCGATGGTGTTCGTCAAGGGCGTGCTCGTCGGCGGCGCCGAAGACGTGGCGAAGCTGGCGGCCAGCGGCGAACTGCGGCAGATGCTGGGTTGAAGCGCGTGAGCCGGGGCTTGCGCAGCGCCGTGCTGGTCGCGTCGGCCGGGGCCGCGCTGCTGCTCGCCGCAGGCCCTTCGGCTGCGGCCGACCGGCCCGCCTTCCTGAAGCCCTGCCGCCTGCCCGGGGTCGAGCACGAGGCACTGTGCGGATCGGTGCGCCGCCCGCTCGACCCGGGCTCGCCCGCCGGCACGCAGATCGACGTCCACGTCGCCGTGCTGCCGGCGCTGGCACGCCGGCGGCTGCCCGACCCGGTGTTCGTGTTCGCCGGCGGTCCGGGGCAGAGCGCGATCGATCTCGCGGGCCCGATGGCGCGCCTGCTCTCGCGCACGCTCAACCGCCGCGACGTGGTGCTCGTCGACCAGCGCGGCACCGGGCGCAGCGCGCCACTGCACTGCGCAGCGCCGGCACCCGGCGCACCGCTCGCCGAGGTGCTCGAGCCCCAGCGGCAGGCCGAGCGCCTGCAGCGCTGCCGCGAGGCCCTGCAGCGCCTGCCCCACGGCGACCTGCGGCAGTTCACGACCTCGATCGCCGTGCAGGACGTCGAGGCGGTGCGGCAAGCGCTGGGCGTCGGCCCGGTGAACCTGCTGGCGGCGTCGTACGGCACGCGCGCGGCGCTGGAGTTCATGCGCCAGTTCCCCGGCTCGGTGCGGCGCGCGGTGCTCGACGGCGTGGCCCCTCCCGACATGGCGCTGCCGGCCAGCGCCTCGGCCGACAGCCAGGCGGCGCTGGACGCCGTGCTGGCGCAGTGCGAGGCCGACCCCGGCTGCCGGGCGCGCCACCCGGCACTCGGCGCGCGCTGGCGCGACTGGCTGGCCACGCTGCCGCGCGAGGTCTCGCTAGCCCATCCGGCCACCGGCCGGCCCGAGACACTGCGCCTGAGCCGCGAGGCGGTGCTGTCGCTGGCGCGCATGCCGCTGTATGCGCCGGCACTCACCGCCGCGCTGCCCGACGCGCTGGCCGAGGCGCTGGAAGGACACGTCGCGCCGCTGGCCGCGCTGGCCTCGTCGCTGGGCGGCACCAGCCCGCGCAGGGGGGTGCCCGCGTTGGCCGAAGGCATGCACTTCTCGGTGGTGTGCAGCGAGGACATGCCGCTGCTGGAGGCAGCGTCCGAAGCCGCCAGCCCGCCTGTCGGCGCCGACTTCGGCGATGCGCCGGCCGGCGTCTACCGCCGCGCCTGTGCCGACTGGCCCCGCGGCATCGTGCCGCAGGGGTTCCGCACGGTCGGCGCGGCCAGGGCGCCAGTGCTGCTGCTGTCGGGCGGGCGCGACCCGGCGACGCCGCCGCGCCACGCCGCGCGGGTCGCCGAGGCCCTGGGCCCGCAGGCCCGCCACGTGGTGGCGCCGAACGCCGGTCACGGCCTCCTGGCCATTCCTTGCACGCGCGACCTGCTGCAGAGATTCCTCGACGACTCGGGCGAATCACCGCAGGCCTCGCTCGACGCGGCATGCCTGCAGGCCGTGCCTGCACCGCGCCCGTTCCTGGCGCCTCGCGCGGTGGAGGCCCGGTGATCGAGGCGCGCGCGCTCGCGAAGCGCTTCGTGCAGGGCAGGGGCCGGCGCGCCCGCACCGTGCAGGCGGTCGACGGCGTGAGCTGGGTCGCGGCCGACGGCCGCATCACGGGGCTGCTCGGACCGAACGGGGCTGGCAAGACGACGACGCTGCGGATGGTGGCCGCACTCATCGCGCCCGACGCCGGCGAGGTGAAGGTCGACGGCATCGATGTGGCGCGGCAGCCCGGCGCCGCGCTGGCGCGCCTGGGCGTGCTGGGTGACTCGCGCGGCCTGTACCCGCGGCTGACCGCCCGCGAGAACATCGTCTACTACGGCCGGCTGCACGGCATGGCGGCCGACGAGGCCCACGAGCGCGCCGAGCTGCTGGCGCGGATGCTGGAGATGACGCCGCTGCTGGAGCGCCGCACCGAAGGCTTCAGCCAGGGCGAGCGGATGAAGACCGCGCTGGCCCGCGCCATGGTGCACGACCCGCCCAACATCCTGCTCGACGAGCCCACCAACGGCCTGGACGTGCTGGCCACGCGCGCGCTGCGCGAGTCGCTGCGCACGCTGCGCGACGAGGCCGGCAAGTGCATCGTCTTCTCGACCCACGTGATGCAGGAGGTCGAGCGACTGTGCGATCACGTCGTCGTGATCTCCGGTGGCCGTACGACCGCCGAGGGCAGCGTCGACGAGCTGAAGGCACGCACAGGCACCAGCGACTTCGAGGCCGCCTTCGTTCACCTGGCCTACGGGAACACGGCCGACGCAGGAGGCGCAGCGTGAAGACCGCCTGGATCGTCTTCCGCAAGGAGCTGCTCGACGCGCTGCGCGACCGTCGCACGCTGCTGTTGGTGCTGCTGAGCAGCGTGGCGGTCGGACCGCTGGTGCTGGTGCTGCTGTCCACCGTGGTCTCGCAGATGGAAGAGCGCGCCCAGTCGCGCGAGATCGTCGCCCTGGGCATGGAGCACGCCCCGACGCTGCGCAACTACGTCGAGCGACAGACCTTCACCATCAGGCCCGCGCCGGCCGATCACGAAGCCGCCCTGCGCGCCCAGCGGCTGCCGGATCCGGTGCTCGTCATCGCCCCCGGCTTCGAGGAGGCCCTGACCCGCGGCGAACCGCCCGAGGTCGAGGTGCTGACGCACAGCGGCCACGCGCCGGTGCAGGCGGGCACCCGCCAGCTGCTGCGCCTGCTGCAGGGCTTCCAGCAGGAGCAGGCCGGGTTGCGCCTTGCGCTGCGCGGCGTCGCGCCAGGCTCGCTCGAGACGCTGCGCGTCGAGGAGCGCGACCTCGCGAACCCGGCGGCCCGCGGGGCTCAGCTCTCGGCCATGCTGCCCTTCTTCGTGCTGATGGCGATGATCTATGGGCTGCTGACCGCCGCGCTGGACAGCACCGCCGGCGAACGCGAGCGTGGCTCGCTGGAGCCGCTGCTGCTGAATCCGGCGCCAGTCGCCTCGCTGGTGGTCGGCAAGTGGGCGGCCGTTGCCGCCGTGGGGGTGCTGATCGCCGTGCTGGGCTGCCTGAGCTTCCTCCCCGGGCAGTGGCTGCTGCGCAGCGACACGCTGGCCGCGATGTTCCGCTTCGGCACGGGTGAAGCGCTCGCCTTCGTCGCGCTGCTGGTGCCACTGGCCGCCGTCCTGGCCGCCGTGCTGATGGCGGTGTCGATCCGATGCCGTACCGTCAAGGAGGCCCAGACCAGCGCAGGACTGGTGGTGTTCGCGGCGTCGCTGGCGCCGCTGGTACCCCTGTTCAGCCAGCAGGGCGAAGCGCCCTGGCACCTTTGGCTGCCGGTGCTGGCCCAGGTCACGCTGATGGGACGCGTGCTCAAGGGCGAGACGGTGAGCCCTGCCGACGCCGCGCTGCCGGCGCTGATGTGCGCGGTGCTGGCAGCGCTGGTGCTCGCGTGGCTGGCTCGCGAGCTTCGCCACGCCGCGGTCCGGTGACCCCGCGGCGCCGCGGGCTCTCACTTCGGTTCAGGGGACTTCACCGCCGAGGAACGGAGGACGCGGAGGTCAAGGGCGTGTACGGTGAGGCGGTGCTCACGCCGGCTCCGTGGCCGGCGCGGTCTGCCGTTCCAGGTGGCCCAGCCAGCGCAGCGCCTGCTCGCGGCTGTCGCCGCACATCTCGAGCGAGGGCCGAAGCGAACAGCATACCGCCGGCCGGGAGGGGTGTCCGAAGAGGCGACAGCGGTCGTCGTCGTCGAGTTGAACGCAGCGCACGCCGGCTGGCTTGTAGACACCGTTCACGGGCGTCATGCCGGGAATGGGCGAGCTGATCGACGGCGCGATGCAGCAAGCGGCGCAATGGGGGCGGCACTCCATGGCGTCGATTGTGACGGCCGGCCGGTTGAGGTCATGCCCTGCACGAAACCTATCGATTCTGGATTGGTGATTGATCCGGTGAATGATCTCAGATCGCCACAACGGCGCCGCGGCACCCCGGCAACACAGGCCGCTTCGTAGAATCAAGGCCTCCCGCGCGTGCGTGGCGGCTCACCGTCGCCGACGGCGCGCCCACGGCCGAGCCGGCCACCGAGGGTGCGCTTCCTCGCCTCGTGCCGGCCGCCCCCTCGAGGACTCCGAGATGCTGCACCCCCAGGAATTCGACGTCATCGTCGTCGGCGGCGGCCACGCCGGCACCGAGGCCGCATTGGCCGCGGCGCGGATGGGCTGCAAGACGCTGCTGCTGACCCACAACATCGAGACGCTGGGCCAGATGAGCTGCAACCCCAGCATCGGCGGCATCGGCAAGGGCCACCTCGTCAAGGAGATCGATGCGCTGGGCGGCGCGATGGCGGCCGCCACCGACGAAGGCGGCATCCAGTTCCGCATCCTCAACGGCAGCAAGGGCCCCGCCGTGCGCGCCACCCGCGCGCAGGCCGACCGCGTGCTCTACAAGGCCGCGATACGGCGCCGTCTGGAGAATCAGCCCCACCTCTGGCTGTTCCAGCAGGCGGTGGACGACCTGATGCTGGAGGGTGACCGCGTCGTCGGCGCCGTGACCCAGGTCGGGGTACGGTTCCGCGGCCGCGCGGTGGTGCTGACCGCAGGCACCTTCCTCGACGGCCGCATCCACGTCGGCCTGCAGAACTACAGCGCGGGGCGGGCCGGTGACCCGCCGGCCGTCAGCCTGTCGGCGCGGCTGAAGGAGCTGAAGCTGCCACAGGGACGCTTGAAGACGGGCACCCCGCCGCGCATCGACGGCCGCTCGATCGACTTCTCGCGCCTCGAGGAGCAGCCGGGTGACCTGGACCCGGTGCCGGTGTTCAGCTTCCTCGGCCACCCGGACCAGCACCCGCGCCAGGTGCCGTGCTGGATCACCCACACGACCGAGCGCACCCACGAGATCATCCGCAGCGGCTTCGATCGCAGCCCGATGTTCACCGGCGTGATCGAGGGGGTGGGGCCGCGTTACTGCCCGAGCATCGAGGACAAGATCAACCGCTTCGCCGACAAGACCAGCCACCAGATCTTCCTCGAGCCCGAGGGGCTGACGACGAACGAGTTCTACCCGAACGGCATCTCGACCTCGCTGCCCTTCGACATCCAGCTCGCCGCGGTGCAGTCGATCCCCGGGATGGAGCAGGCGCACATCCTGCGCCCGGGCTACGCCATCGAGTACGACTACTTCGACCCGCGCTCGCTCAAGGCCAGCTTCGAGACGCAGCAGATCCGCGGCCTGTTCTTCGCCGGCCAGATCAACGGCACCACGGGCTACGAGGAGGCCGCCGCCCAGGGCTTGTTCGCCGGCCTCAACGCCGCGCTGCAGGTGCAGGGCCGCGACGCCTGGCTGCCGCGACGCGACGAAGCCTACCTGGGCGTGCTGGTTGACGACCTGGTGACCAAGGGCGTGACCGAGCCCTACCGGATGTTCACGAGCCGCGCCGAGTACCGGCTGCAGCTGCGCGAGGACAACGCCGACCTGCGGCTGACCGAGATCGGGCGCCAGCTCGGTCTCGTCGATGACGCGCGATGGGACGCCTTCTGCCGCAAGCGCGACCGCCTCGCGGCCGAACTCGAGCGGCTGCGCACGAGTTGGGTGCGCCCCGAGACCCTGCCAGCCCCGGAGGCCGAGCGCCTGCTCGGCAAGGCGCTGGAGCACGAGTACAACCTGGCCGACCTGCTGCGCCGGCCTGGCGTGGGCTTCGACACGGTCAGCGAGATCGCCCGCATCGCCCGCCCGGACGAAGCGGAGGTTTCACGTGAAACACTGCGCGCGGCTTGGGGCCCGCAGGAGGCCGACGCCGTGATCGAGCAGGCCGAGATCTCGCTCAAGTACGCGGGCTACATCGACAAGCAGAAGGAGGAAGTGGCGCGCGCCGCGCACCTCGAGCAGCTGCGCTTGCCCGAAGACCTCGACTACGCGCGGGTCACCGCGCTGTCGTTCGAGGTGCGCCAGAAGCTGGCCCGCCACCGCCCGGCCACGCTGGGCCACGCCGCGCGCATCTCGGGCATCACCCCGGCCGCCATCTCGCTGCTGGTGGTGCACCTGCGCAAGGGGCGCTTCACCGGCTTCGCCCCCGAGACCGCGGCCACGGCGGACGCCGCGTGACCCGCCAGAGGCGGACCCCAGGGAAGGGCGCGGCAATCGACCGCGGGGACGTGGGGCGGCCCCACGCCACATTCCACACCGCTTCCCACACCGCACACGACGCCCCGCCCACGGCTGCGACCCGCGCCATCCCCGAAGGCGACCCCGTCGCCACGCGACAGGCGCTGGCGTCGGCGGCGGCCGCCCTCGGCCTCACGCTGGACGGCCGCGCCCTCGACCGGCTGCTCGAGTACCTGGCGCTGTTGCAGCGCTGGAACGCGACCTACAACCTGACGGCGGTGCGCGACCCCCGGGCCATGCTCGCTCAGCACCTCGTCGACTGCCTGGCCGTGGTTCCGGCGCTGGAGCGCCAGCTCGCCGGCCGCCCGGGCACCACCCCGACAACGCGGCCGGTCCGCGTGCTCGACGTCGGCAGTGGGGGCGGACTGCCAGGCGTCGTTCTCGCCATCGCCGACGAGCGCCTGCAGGTGACCTGCGTCGACACCGTCGGAAAGAAGTCGGCCTTCGTGCGGCAGGTCGCCGGACAGCTTGCGCTGCCCACCCTCCAGGCAGTCCACGCGCGCGTAGAGGCCCTGCCTGTCGCAGCGCGCGGCCCCGGCTTCGACATCGTGACGTCACGCGCGTTCTCGTCGCTGGCCGACTTCACGCGTCTGACGGCCGACCTCCTGGTGCCCGGGGGTGTCTGGATGGCGATGAAGGGCAAGCCCCCGGAGGACGAGATCGCCGCGCTGCCCGCTCGGGTCGAGGTGTTTCACGTGGAACATCTCCAGGTGCCAGGGCTCGCCGCCGACCGCTGCCTGGTGTGGATGCGCCCACGGCCGTCCGCCGCGAGCGCCTGAGAGCCTGAGCGCCTGAGCCGCCGACCGAGGCCACGCCAAAGCCCGCGCGCGCATCGCAGCCGCACTTCACCCACCGAACCAGCCCCGCAACGGCCGGGCCGGCCCCAGAACTGCGATACCCTTCCGGACACGCCTCACGCGTGCCGCGAGCGCTTCCAGACACCCCCACCCCCATGTTCGGCATCACCGACTACGGCGCCTTCTGCGTCGCAATCCTCGTATTCCTCGCACTGCCCGGGCCAGGCACGTTCGCCTTGCTCACGTCCACCGGAAAGGGTGGGTTTCGCGGCGGCGCGGCGGCCACTGCCGGCGTGATCGTCGGTGACCAGGTCCTGATGTGGCTGGCCGTTGCCGGCGTGGCGGCGCTGCTCGCGGCCTACCCCCAGGTGTTTGCGGCCGTCCAGTACCTCGGCGCTGCCTACCTGGCCTGGATCGGCCTGAGGCTCGTCTTCGCAAGCCCGGGCCAGGCCTCGCCGGTGCGCATCGAGCCGGGCCACTACGCGCGCCAGGCCTTCTTCATCACGCTGCTCAACCCCAAGGCCATCGTGTTCTACATGGCCTTCTTCCCGCTCTTCATCGACCCGGCACGCCATCGGGGCGCCGTCACCTTCGTCGCGATGGCGCTGACCATCGCGGCCATCACAGCGGCCTACGGCCTGCTGCTGTGCCTGTTTGCCCATGCCGTGGGCGAACAGGTGCGTCGCCACCGCAAGCTCGCCCGGGCGCTGGAGCGCCTGGCCGGCGTGACCCTGGTCGCCTTCGGCCTCCGCCTGGCGGCGCCTTGAGCCGATCATGAAGCAACCCGAGAGCCTGGACGCACCCATGCCCCTGCGCATCTTCTGCATCGCCAACCAGAAAGGCGGCGTCGGCAAGACGACGACCACCGTGAACCTCGCCGCCGGCCTGGCGCAGGTGGGCCAGCGCGTGCTGGTCGTCGACCTCGACCCGCAGGGCAATGCCACCATGGGATCGGGCATCGACAAGCGCAAGCTGGAGCGCTCGGTCTACGATGTGCTGCTGGAGGGGCAGGGCGTGCCCGGCGCGCGCCAGCGCAGCCCGCAGGGGGGCTACGACGTGCTCGGGGCCAACCGCGAACTCTCCGGCGCCGAGGTCGAACTGGTGGGCCTGGACCAGCGCGAGCGTCGCCTGAAGTCCGCACTCGCCGAGGTCGCGACCGACTACGACTTCGTCCTCGTCGACTGCCCCCCCAGCCTGAGCCTGCTCACGCTCAACGGCCTGTGCGCGGCCCACGGCGTGATCGTGCCCATGCAGTGCGAGTACTTCGCGCTAGAGGGCCTGTCGGACCTGGTCAACACCATCAAGCAGGTGCACGCCAACCTCAACCCCGAACTGCAGATCATCGGGTTGCTGCGCGTGATGTTCGACCCCCGCATCACGCTGCAGCAACAGGTCAGCGAGCAGCTCAAGGCCCACTTCGGCACCAAGGTGTTCGACACCGTGATCCCGCGCAACGTCCGCCTGGCCGAGGCCCCGAGCTACGGCCAGCCCGGCGTGGTGTTCGACCCGTCGTCCAAGGGTGCGCAGGCGTTCGTCGAATTCGCGCGGGAAGTCGTGCGCCGGCTCGGCACCGGCGCGAGGTGAGGCGAGGCGGGCGGGAGCCGGCGCGAGGCCGCCGATGGCGGCGTCAGAGACCCAGACCCTCGTCCAGTCCCAGGTGCACGTTCATGGCCTGGACGGCGGCACCGCTGGCGCCCTTGCCCAGGTTGTCCAGACGCGCCATCGCCAGCGCCTGACGGTCGTTGGCGAAGACGAAGATGTCGACGCGGTTGGTGTCGTTGCAGGCCTGCACGTCGAAGAAGCCATCCTCCAGCGTGGCCGTGTCGCGCAGCGGCATCACGCGCACGAAGCGCTCGCCGGCATAGCGTTCGGCGTAGGCGGCGTGAATCGACTCCGGTGTGGCACCCCGCGCCAGCTGCGACAGGTGCAGCGGCACCGTGACGGCCAGGCCCTTGTAGAAGTTGCCGACGATGGGCACGAACAGCGGCGCAGCCGCCAGGCGACTGTGCGTGGCCATCTCGGGCAGGTGCTTGTGCGTCAGCCCGAGCGCGTAAGGCCTCGGCGAAGTGAGCGCAGGCTCCAACGGAACCGCTTGATACTGCTCGATCATCTTCTTGCCGCCACCCGAGTAGCCGGTCAGCGACGTCGCCGAGAGCGGCAGGTCCGCCGCCACGATGCCGGCATCGACCAGCGGCCGCGCCAGCAGGATGAAGGCCGTGGCGTGGCACCCCGGGTTGGCGATGCGCTTGCTGCGCCGCAGCAAATCACGCTGGCCAGGCGCCAGCTCGGGCAGGCCGAAGGCCCAGCCCGGCGCCGTGCGATGCGCCGTGCTGGCGTCGATCAGGCAGGTGTGGGGGCTGGTGACCATCGCCGCAGCCTCGCGCGCCGCCGCGTCGGGCAGGCAGAGGAAGGCCACGTCCGCGGCGTTGAGCAGGCGCGCGCGCTCGGCCGGGTCCTTGCGCTTGTCGGGGTCGATGCGCAGCAACTCGACGTCGCCGCGGCTCGCAAGGTACTCGTGGATGCGCAGCCCGGTCGTTCCTTCCTGCCCGTCGACGTACACCTTGTGAGCCATGGCCAGCCTCTCGCGCAAAATGCTGCAAAGCGACAAGGATAAGGCAGGGGCGATGCGGGAAGGTTTCGACGTGCTGCTGCTGCCGGGCTGGCTGAACTCCGGCCCCGGCCACTGGCAGACGCGCTGGGAAGCGTTGCACGGCTTTCATCGCGTCGAGCAGGACGAGTGGACCTGGCCGCGCCGCGGCGACTGGATGGCCCGGCTCGACGAGACGCTGCTCGCGCTGCCACCGCGGCCGGTGCTGCTGGCGGCGCACAGCCTGGGCTGCCACCTCGTGGCGGCCTGGGCGGCGCACAGCGCGCACGCCGGCCGCGTGCACGGCGCGCTGCTGGTGGCGCCACCCGACCTCGGCCGCGCCGACCTGCCGCCCCAGCTTGCCGGCTGGCGGCACGCGGTACGGCGGCGGCTGCCCTTCCCGGGCATCGCGGTGTTGAGCGACGACGACCCTTTCGGCAGCGTCGACGCGGTGCTGCCGCTGGCCCAGGCCTGGGGCGCCGAGATCGTGCGCGCCGGCGCGCGCGGCCACCTCAACGCCGACTCGGGGCTGGGCGACTGGCCCGAGGGAATCGACTTCCTGAAGCGACTCGCGGCCCGCGCTCAGTGACAATCGGCGCCATGGCGACGAAGAAACACAAGGGCCTGGGCCTGGGCCTCGAAGCGCTGCTCGGCCCGACGGTGAGCGACACCCCGGCACCCGCCGAAGGCGCGCCGTCGACGCTGCGGCTCGACCAGCTACAGCCCGGCAGATACCAGCCGCGCACGCGGATGGACGAAGGCTCGCTGTACGAGCTGGCCGAGAGCATCCGCAGCCAGGGCGTGATGCAACCCATCCTCGTACGGGCCGTCGCCGCCGGGCGCTGGGAGATCATCGCCGGCGAACGCCGCTTCCGCGCCGCGAAGCTCGCCGGCCTGGACAGCGTGCCGGTGCTGGTGCGCGAGGTGCCCGACGAGTCGGCCGCCGTGATGGCGCTGATCGAGAACATCCAGCGCGAGGACCTCAACCCGCTGGAGGAAGCGCAGGGCCTCAAGCGCCTGGTCGACGAGTTCGGCCTCACGCACGAGCAGGCCGCGCAGTCGGTGGGCCGCTCGCGCAGCGCGGCCAGCAACCTGCTGCGCCTGCTGCAGCTGGCCGAGCCGGTGCAGCAGATGCTGATGGCCGGCGACCTGGACATGGGCCACGCGCGCGCGCTGCTCGCGCTGGAGCCCGCGCAGCAGGTGATGACGGCCCACGAGGTGGCGGCGAGGAAGCTCAGCGTGCGCGAGGCGGAAAAGCTCGTCACGCGCCACGCCACGGGCCGCCAGGCGCCGCTGCTGCGCGTGAAGAAGGACAAGCCGCGCGACATCGTTCGCCTCGAGGAACGGCTGGCCGACCGGCTGGCCGCGCCGGTGGAGATCCGCGTGCTGCGAAAGACGCGCCGCGGCGAACAGGGCGAGATCGCCATCTCCTTCGGTTCGCTCGACGAGCTGAACGGGCTGCTCGACCGCCTGGGCGCGGCAGAGGACTGAGCGGCCGGGGGCCTCCCCACCGCGCCGCGACGACTAGGCCGCGGGCAGTGCGCGACGCTGCACCGCGGCCAGCCACAGCAGCGCCATCGACACCGCCGCGATGGGCACCAGCGAGCCGAGGTTCAGCCAGGTCCAGCCCTGCGTGGTGACCAGCGCGCCGGAGGCGAACGAGGTCACCGCCATCGTGGAGAAGATGCAGAAGTCCATCACCCCCTGGGCGCGGTTCTTCTCCTCAGGGCGGTAGGCCTGGGTGAACAGGGTGGTGCCGCCGGTGAAGAGGAAGTTCCAGCCCACGCCCAGCGCGAACAGCGCCACCAGGAACTGCATCACGTCCACCCCCGACAGCGCCACCGCGACGCAGGCGAAGTTCAGCAGCGCACCCACGCCCATGATGGGCAGCGGCCCGAAGCGGCGGATCAGGTGGCCAGTGAAGAAGCCCGGCACGAACATGCCCAGCACGTGCCACTCGAGCACCAGCACGGCGCGGTCGAAGGGGTGCTGGCACTGCTGCATCGCGATCGGCGTGGCCGCCATCAGCAGGTTCATCACGCCGTAGCCCAGCGCCGAGGCCGCCACGGCGACGATGAACACCGGCTGCCGAGCCAGCTCCGCCAGCGGCCGGCCCGCGGGGCGCCCTGCTGCGGGCGGCGCGTGCGGCGGGAATTGGATGAACGACATCGCCAGCAGCGACAGCAGCGCCACGCCGACCAGCGCGAGGTACGCCGCCGCGAAGGGCACGTCCAGCAGGTCGCGCGTGCCACTGGCGAGGTTGGGCCCGGCGAACGCGCCGATGATGCCGCCGGCCAGCACCAGCGAGATCGCGCGCTCCTTGAACTCGGGGGCCGCCAGCTCCGGCCCGGCAAAGCGGTAGAGCGAGGCATTGGCGTTGTAGAAGCCCGCCACCACCGTGGCCAGCGACAGCAGCCAGAAGTCGCGCGTCGTCACGGCCCAGGCACAGGTCGCGGCCGACAGTGCCGCGATCACCAGCCCGACCTGGAACGAGCGCTTGCGCCCCACCCGTGCCTGCAGACGCGCCACCGGCATCGTCGACAGTGCACCGCCGACGACATAGCCGGTGACCGGCAGCGTCGCCAGCCAGCCCACCGGCGCCAGCGCCAGACCCACCAGCCCGTTGATGGCGATGAAGGTGACGTTGTTGGTGAGGAACATACCCTGGCACAGGGCCAGCAGCGCGAGGTGACGGTTCATGCACCTGATCATCGCGCATCCACCGGCCGCAGTCGGGATTGCCGTGCGGTGGTGCGCCGCGCGCCAGGCGGGTGCATGATGGTTTGGCCCATGTTCACGACGACCTGCCCGCGATCCCCCTGTCAGCCGACATCCCCTGCGCAGCGTTGCACGGGCACGGGGTCTTCGGGAATGAGCACGTCACGGCACGGCTCTTGCGTCGATGCCTCCGCCGAAGCGCCGGGAACCACGGCCCCGATTTGCAGTCCGATCACCGTGTTCTTCCGCTGTTGACCAGGGGGCTGTCGAACGCATGCTGGATCCACGTCGTCGCTAGCCACCAGCCAGTGCTGGTGACCGGAAAGCTCTGATGAAGCCAGGGCCCGTCAAGCCGGGACTTCATCAGAACTTCCCAGGCGCCGAGGAAGCGACGAGCTTCCCCACGCCGGGGCCTTCCACGAGCAAGGAGGTCCGCATGGACGTGATCAGCAGTTTCGCCGCGCGCTACGAGCGCACGCGTGAAGAGGAGATGTCCCTCGAGGACTACCTCGCCGAGTGCAAGCGCAACCCGCTGGCCTACGCCACCGCGGCCGAGCGCATGCTCAAGGCCATCGGCGAACCCGCGATGGTCGACACCCGCAACGACCCGCGGCTGTCGCGCATCTTCGCCAACAAGCTCATCAAGATCTACCCCGCGTTCGCCGAGTTCTACGGCATGGAGGACGCGATCGAGCAGGTGGTCAGCTACTTCCGCCACGCCGCGCAGGGCCTCGAGGAGAAGAAGCAGATCCTCTACCTGCTGGGGCCGGTGGGCGGCGGCAAGAGCTCGATCGCCGAGCGCCTGAAGCAGCTGATGGAGACGGTGCCGTTCTACGCGCTGAAGGGCTCGCCGGTCAACGAGAGCCCGCTGGGCCTGTTCGACCCGCAGGAGGACGGCGCGATCCTCGAGGGTGAGTACGGCATCCCGCGGCGCTACCTCAACCGCATCATGAGCCCCTGGGCCGTCAAGCGGCTCGAGGAATTCGGCGGCGACATCCGGCGCTTCCGCGTCGTCAAGCGCAATCCCAGCATCCTCAAGCAGGTGGGCATCGCCAAGACCGAACCCGGCGACGAGAACAACCAGGACATCTCCAGCCTGGTCGGCAAGGTCGACATCCGCAAGCTCGAGACCTACGCGCAGGACGACCCCGACGCCTACAGCTACTCCGGCGGCCTGTGCCTGGCCAACCAGGGCCTGCTCGAATTCGTCGAGATGTTCAAGGCGCCCATCAAGGTGCTGCACCCGCTGCTCACGGCCACCCAGGAAGCCAATTTCAAGGGCACCGAGGGCTTCGGCGCGATCCCGTTCGACGGCGTCGTGCTCGCGCACAGCAACGAGAGCGAGTGGAAGGCCTTCCGCAACAACAAGAACAACGAGGCCTTCCTCGACCGCATCTACATCGT
>JBILNT010000143.1:0-9585 GCA_044374875.1 Rubrivivax sp. | reverse complement strand
GCGAGTTGCTGCAGCTCTTCCACAGTCAGCCAGCGGTCGCGCGAGACCTCGTCGCCCCCAGCATCCACCAGGTCGAAGTCGGCCGCTGGATTGCGATCGATCCAGTGGTTGCGCACGGCCATGCGGAACATGCGACTCATGTAGCGCAGCGCGTCGTTGGCAACTGTCGGTGCACCGCCGGCCACGATGCGCGTCAGCACGCGGTCTATGTGTACAGGCTGCACGTCGGGTGGGGCGACCGGCCCCAGCACCGGATTGATGTGCTTGCGCAGGACGCGTGCCACGACTTCCGGATGTTTGTAGCGCGGCTGGATGTACTTCGCAAACCAGACTTCACCGAGCCGCTGCACGGTAGGAACTTCGAGCTGCAGGGCCTTCTCTGCCTGCTTGGCTGCCGTGACGTCGATGCCGCGCTCGATCTGTGCTCGGTCCTGCCGTACCTGCTCGCGCGCATCCTTGAGCGACAGCTCAGGGTAGCGCCCGAGCACCTTCTCCTTGGAGCGTCCGTTCAGTCGGTAGCGAAGGATCCACGAGGCCTTGCCGGCCCGCGCTGCGATGGTGCTGGCAACGAAGGTCAGGCCTTCGCCCACACCGCGGTCTACGGCGCCGGCAGCGAGCCAGGCCTTGATCTCGCGGTCAGTGATCGGTCGTTGCTGTCTGCTCATGTCCCATAGGCTCCTGTGAGGCTGTGGGGTTTTTGATCGGATGAACGCCTCAGAAGCGGCGCGAACCCCAAAAACCCCACAATAAACCCCACAGGTTGCGCGCGCTTCGCTGCGACGCCCTGGGACGGCTCGGGACAAAATATCCTTACACGACAGTGGGTTAGCTGATTTCTGGGGACCCCATGGGACCCCCTGAAAAGCTACTCAATGTTCTGCACCTGTTCGCGGATCTGCTCGACCGCCACCTTCATCTCCACCGAGATGGCCGTCAGCTCGAGGGCGGCTGACTTCGAGCCGAGCGTGTTCGCCTCGCGGTGCAGTTCCTGGACCAGGAAGTCCAGGCGCTTGCCGAGCTCGCCGCCCTTGGCCAGCAGGCGCTCGATCTCGTCGAGGTGGGCGCGCAGGCGCGAGAGTTCCTCGGCGACGTCGATGCGGATCGCGAAGGCGGCCATCTCGGCCAGGGCGCGCTCCTGCAGGGCCTCGGCCGGGACGCTGGCGGCCGCGCCGGCGCTGGCGAGGGCCTCGTTCCAGCGCTCGAGGAAGCGCTGTTGCTGGCGCTGCACGACCTGGGGCAGCAGGGGCTCGGCCTGGCTGGCCAGCTCGCGCAGTGCCGCGATGCGCTCGCGCAGCATCGCCGCCAGGCGCGCGCCTTCGCGCTCGCGGGCCTCGCGCAGGCCGTCAACGGCACGCCGCGCCGCCTCCAAGGCGGCGTCGTCCAGGCGGGGGCCGGTCTGGCTGCCGCGGCACCAGTGCAGGACCTCGGCCACGGACAGCGGCCGTGCCTCGGGCATCCAGCCCTGGACTGCCGACTCCAGCCTGAGGAGTCGGCTGAGCTGTTCGGGCGAAGGCGCGGGCACGCCGACATCGGCTTCGCGGGAAGTCGTCACCCTGAGCTCGACCTTTCCGCGCCGAACGGCCGAGCCGACCAGTTCCCGCAGTGCCGGCTCCAGTCCGCGCAGCTCGTCGGGCAGCCGCAGCGCCAGGTCGAGGAAGCGCCCGTTGACCGAACGCACGTCGACCGTGACAGCCGCCGCGCCAGGGGTCTCGGCAGCGGCCGCGGCCGCGGCGCCGGCGTAACCCGTCATGCTATAAACCGACATCGCCCGAGCGCTCAGCCAAATCCGACGATTATGTCAAAGCCCAAACCCGCCCCGTTGCCATCCGGCACCGTGGTGGGGGGCTACACGGTCGTCAAGAAGATCGCCGCAGGCGGCTTCGGGGTCGTCTACCTCGCCGAGGACGACGGCCAGCAGCTCGTCGCCCTCAAGGAATACCTGCCGGCCTCGCTGGCCGAGCGATCGCCGGGCGAGCTGGCGCCGCGCGTCAAGCCCGACAAGCAGCCGCTGTACCGCCTTGGCCTCAAGAGCTTCTTCGAGGAGGGGCGGTCGCTGGCGCAGATCAGCCACCCGAGCGTCGTCTCGGTGCTGAACTTCTTCCGCGAGAACGAGACCGTCTACATGGTGATGAACTACCTGCAGGGTGACACCTTGCAGGACTTCATTGTCACCGCGCGCGACCTCAAGCGCGACAAGGTCTTCCGCGAGAGCACGATCCGCTCGCTCTTCGACGAGATCCTGCGCGGACTGCGCATCGTGCACCAGCACAAGATGCTGCACCTGGACATCAAGCCGGCGAACATCTTCATCACCAACGACAACAAGGCGGTGATGCTCGACTTCGGCGCCGCGCGCGAGGTGCTGTCCAAGGAAGGCAGGTTCATCCGGCCGATGTACACGCCGGGTTTCGCCGCGCCGGAGATGTACCGCCGCGACGGCACGCTGGGGCCCTGGACCGACATCTACGCGATCGGTGCGTGCATCTACGCCAGCATGCAGGGCTATCCGCCGAACGACGCGCCGCAGCGCCTCGAGAAGGACCGCCTGTCGCTGTCGCTGTCCCGTCTGCGCAACGTCTATTCCGACAACCTGCTCGAGGTGGCCGAGTGGTGCATGTCGCTCGACCCGCTGTCCCGCCCCCAGAGCGTGTTCGCGCTGCAAAAGGAGCTCGCGCGCGAGTCCGAGCGCCGCTACACCAAGCTGACCTTCGCGGAGCGGTTGAAGCTGCAGCTCGAGACCCTCAAGACCGGCGCCAAGCCCTGAGGCAGCCGAAGATGCGCTTCGCCGTCTACCAGCTCAGCCGCAAGGGCGGCCGCGAGAACAACGAGGACCGGGTCGGCTACACCTATACCCGTGACGCCGGCCTGTTCGCGCTGGCCGACGGCATGGGTGGCCACCCCGAGGGCGAGGTGGCGGCGCAGCTGGCGCTGCAGACGCTGTCGGCGCTGTTCCAGCGTGATGCGCGACCGCGGCTGGCGGATCCGCTGCGCTGGCTGCACGACGGCATCATGGCCGGGCATCACCAGATCCTGCGCTACGCGACCGAGCGTGGCCTGCTCGACACGCCGCGCACCACCGTCGTGGCCTGCGTGATGCAGGGCGGCGCGGCCTGGTGGGCGCACTGCGGCGACTCGAGGCTGTACCTCGTGCGTGGCGACCGCCTCATGGCCCGCACCCGCGACCATTCCTACTCCGAGCTGCAGGAGACGCTCGCGCACGTGGTGCCGATGGCAGACCGCTACAACCGCAACGTGCTGTACACCTGCCTGGGCAGCCCGGGCCGGCCGATCGTCGACGCGGCGGGCCCGGTGGCGCTGCAGTCCGGCGACCGCCTGCTGCTGTGCTCCGACGGGCTGTGGGGCAGCGTGCCCGACACCGGCATCGCCAGCCAGCTCGCACGCCTGACCATCTCCGACGCCGTGCCCGACCTCGTCGAGCAGGCGCTGCGCGTGGCCGGCGAGAGGAGCGACAACGTGACCGCCCTGGCCATCGAGTGGGAAGCGGCCGAGGACATCGACGCCGGCGTCTCGACACTCCAGCTGGGCAACGACGTCTTCGCGTCGACGATCCAGGCCAGCATGGCCGCCGGCGAGGTCCCCGCCGACGATCTCGACGATGCCGAGATCGAGCGCTCGATCCGCGAGATCAACGAGGCGATCCAGCGTTCTTCGCAGAAGAAGCGCTAGCCGCCGCTCCTGCCGGCGACGCCGCCGGCGCGACCCTTGCACTTCAGACACCCCATGACCTACCAGAGAACGGGCGACCGCGCCGCCGATGCACTTCGACCGGTGAGCCTGCAGCGCCGCTACACCTGCCACGCCGAGGGTTCGGTGCTGGTGTGCTTCGGCCAGACGAAGGTGCTGTGCACCGCCTCCGTCGACGAGAAGGTGCCGCCGCACAAGCGCGGCAGCGGCGAGGGCTGGGTCACCGCCGAGTACGGGATGCTGCCGCGCAGCACGCACACGCGCAGTGACCGCGAGGCCGCGCGCGGCAAGCAGTCGGGCCGCACCCAGGAGATCCAGCGCCTGATCGGCCGCTCGCTGCGCAGCGTGTTCGACCTCGCCGCGCTCGGCGAGCGCAGCATCCTGATCGACTGCGACGTCCTGCAGGCCGATGGCGGCACCCGCACCGCGGCCATCACCGGTGCCTTCGTCGCCGCACACGATGCGGTGAGCTGGCTGCTGCAGCAGGGGCGCATCGAGGCCTCGCCGATCCGCGACCACGTCGCGGCGGTGTCGGTCGGCATCGTCGAAGGCACGCCACTGCTCGACCTCGAGTACGTCGAGGACTCGGCCTGCGACACCGACATGAACGTCGTCATGACCGGCGCCGGTGGCTTCGTCGAAGTCCAGGGCACGGCCGAGGGCCTGCCCTTCAGCCGCACCGAGATGCAGGCGCTGCTGGCGCTGGCCGGGCGGGGCATCGAGACGCTGGTGGCCGCGCAGCGCGCGGCACTGGGGCAGTGAGCGCGATGCGCCTGGTGCTGGCCTCGAACAACGCGAAGAAGCTCTCCGAGCTGCGCGCGCTGCTGAGCGGCAGCGGCGTGGAGCTCGTGGCCCAGGGCGAGCTGGGCATCGCCGAGGCCGACGAGCCCCACCTCACCTTCATCGAGAACGCGCTGGCCAAGGCGCGGCATGCGGCGCGCGAGGCTGGTGGCGCCGCCATCGCCGATGACTCGGGGCTGTGCGTCGACGCCTTGGGTGGCGCGCCCGGCGTGGTCTCCGCCCACTTCGCCGATGTGGGCGCCGAGACGGCTGCCATCGCCGACCGCGAGGCCCGCCGCAGGGTGCAGGACGCGGCCAACAACCGGCTGCTGCTCGAGCGGCTGGCCGGCGCTGCCGACCGCCGCTGCGCGTTCGTCAGCACGCTGGTCGCCTTGCGTCACGCCGACGACCCCGAGCCGCTCGTGGCCTTCGGGCGCTGGCCAGGCGAAGTGCTCGCCGAGGCGAAGGGCGCGGGCGGGTTCGGCTACGACCCGCTGGTGTTCGTGCCGGCACTCGGGGCGAGCGTCGCCGAGCTGGATGCGGCGACCAAGAACGCGCACAGCCATCGCGCCCGCGCGGCGGCGCAGATGCGCGCGCTGCTGCGCGAGCACTGGCACCTTGGCTGACGCCGTCGTCCGCTTCGTGCGCCCCGGCGCGGTGACGCTCGCCGCGCTGCCGCCGCTGGCGCTTTACGTGCACCTGCCATGGTGCCTGCGCAAGTGCCCTTACTGCGACTTCAACTCGCACGAGCAGGGCGCCGGCGAGGCCCTGCCCGAGCAGGCCTACCTCGACGCCCTGTGCGCGGACCTCGAGGCGGCGCTGCCGCTGGTGTGGGGGCGGCGGGTATCGACGATCTTCATCGGCGGCGGCACGCCCAGCCTGTTCTCGCCCGATGCCATCGCGCGGCTGCTGTCGGACATCCGGGCGCGCCTGCCGCTGGAGCCCGGCTGTGAGATCACGCTGGAGGCCAACCCGGGTACCTTCGAGCGCGAGCGGTTCCGGGCCTACCGAACGGCGGGCGTCACGCGCCTGTCGATCGGCGTGCAGAGCTTCGACGACCGGTTCCTCGCTGCCGTCGGGCGCGTGCACGACGGCGCGCAGTCGCGCGCGGCGGTGGCCGAGGCGGCGGCGTCGTTCGAGACCTGGAACATCGACCTGATGTACGCCCTGCCGGGGCAGGCGGTGGCCGACCTCGCGCGCGATCTCGACGCGGCGCTGTCGTTCGCGCCGCCTCACCTGTCCGTCTACCACCTGACGCTGGAGCCGAACACGCGGTTCGCCGTCGATCCGCCGCACCATTTGCCCGACGACGACACCGCCAGCGAGATGCTCGACCTGATCGTCGAGCGCACCGGCGCATCGGGCCTCGAGCGCTACGAGGTGTCGGCCTTCGCGCGGCCAGGTCGGCGCTGCGCGCACAACCTGAACTACTGGCGTTTCGGCGATTACCTGGGCATCGGTGCGGGGGCCCACGGCAAGGTGTCGTTCCCGCACCGCATCGTGCGCCAGGTGCGCTGGCGCGAGCCGCTCACCTACATGGCGCGCGCGCTCGAGGGCAGGGCGGTCTCCAACGAGCATGAGGTGACTGCGGCCGACCTGCCGTTCGAGTTCATGCTAAATGCGCTGCGGCTGAGGGACGGCTTCGAGCTGCGGCTTTTCACCGAGCGCACGGGCCTGGCCGAGCCGGCGATCGCCCGTGCGATCGACCTTGCCCGTGAACGCGGACTGCTCGAGCGGCACCAGGACCGGGTGGTGCCGACGGCCCGCGGCTTCGACTTCCTGAGCGACCTGCAGCAGCTCTTCCTGCAGGGCGCCTGAGCCTGCGGCACCTCAGACCCGCGTGGTCGAGAGCCCGGCGGTGCTGCGCAGCCGCTCGATCAGTCGCGGTGCGATCTGCGTCAGCGGAAGGACTTCGTGGACTGCGCCGTGGGCGATGGCCTCGCGCGGCATGCCGAAGACGACGCAGCTCGCCTCGTCCTGCGCGACGTTCCAGGCCCCGGCGTCCTTCATGACCCGCATGGCGCGCGCGCCGTCGGCGCCCATGCCCGTGAGCATCACCCCGAGCGCGTTGGGACCGACCACCCGGGCCGCCGACTCGAACAGCACATCGACCGACGGCTTGTGGCGGTTGACGGGTTCGCCGTCACGCACGCGGGCGATGTAGTTGGCACCCGATCGCTCCACCGAGAGGTGCAGCCCGCCGGGCGCGATGTAGGCATGCCCCGGCAGCACGCGCTCGCCGTCGGTGGCCTCGGCCACGCGGATGCGGCACAGGCCATCGAGGCGCGCCGCGTAGCTGCGCGTGAAGCCCGCGGGCATGTGCTGGGTGATCATCACCGCGGGTGCGTCCGCGGGCAGCCGCACCAGGACCTCCCGCGTCGCTTCCGTCCCGCCGGTCGAGGCGCCGATGAAGACGATCTTCTCGGTCGACATGCGGCCGAACGATGCGGTTGCCGGGCGCGGCGTGCCCGCGTCCGTGCCCGGCCCGCCCGGGCCTGATGCGGGCGGCGATGCGGTTGCCAGCCGCCGCACCCGCGCCTTCGCCGCCATGCGGATCTTCTCGGTGATGTCGTCCCCGAGTTGTCGCAAGCCGTCGGCGACGCCGATCTTGGGCTTGGCCACGAACTCCACCGCGCCGAGCTCGAGCGCCTTGAGCGTCACGTCGGCCCCGCGCTCGGTCAGCGTCGAGACCATCACCACCGGCATCGGTCGCAGGCGCATGAGTCGGGCGAGGAAGTCGATGCCGTCCATCCGAGGCATCTCGACGTCCAGCGTGATGACATCGGGATCCAGGTCGCGGATCATCTCGCGCGCGACCAGCGGATCGGACGCCGCGCCGACGCAGGTCATGTCGGGCTGGCGGTTGATGATCTCGGTGAGCAGCCCGCGCACCAGCGCGGAGTCGTCGACGACAACGACGCGGGTCTTCATGCGCTTGCCCGGCGCGATCAGAACAGGTCGACCGAGCCGCCGCCGCTGGCGGCGGGCACGGTGCGGCTGGCCGCGGCGCGCTCCTGCGCGGCCAGTGCCTCGTTATAGGTGGTGGCCAGGCGCTTGACCATCGCCTTGCCGCTGGCAGGAAGGAAGCAGACCTTGCGGGGGTAAACGTCGAGGACGTCCTTCGAGACCACGGTGATGCGCTCGGTGCGCAGATACTCCAGCACGAAGGCGGTGTTGCGCTCGCCGACGTTGATGGTGTTCATGCCGCTGATCACCGCGCCGCCGCCGAAGACCTTGGCCTCCATGTTCGAGCGTGTGGCGCCGCGCTTGATCATCTCGTTGACCAGCAGTTCCATTGCGTACGAGCCGTAGCGTCCGCTGTCCGCGCTGCCGGCGCCCTCGGGCAGCATGAAGTGGTTCATCCCGCCGATGCGAATCTGGCGGTCCCACAGGCAGGCGGCGATGCACGAGCCCAGGGTCGTCATGATCAGGATGTCCTCGTCGTGGACGAAAACCTCCCCCGGCAGGACCTTCACGGCCTCGTTGCGGAAGTGGGCATCGTAATAGAAGAACGAGGCCTCGCCCGGGCGCCGCGGTCGCGCCTTCAGCCGCTCGAGCCGGGAGGCGGGGGCGGCCGCGGGTCGGGGCGCTGCGGCAAGCTGGGCGGCAAATGACATGTCTTCCTTATCGGCCTGCGGCCCTGGGGCTTGAGCACGCGCGCGTCATCGTGTCAGACTCTCTCGTAGATGGTCTTGCCGCGCAGGCGGAAGAGGTCGCGCGCCTCGGTGAAGTTCTCCGAGTGGCCGACGTAGAGCACGCCGTCGGTCTTCATCGCCGCGTACGTGCGTTCGAGCACCTTGCGCTGGGTCGGGCCGTCGAAGTAGATCATGACGTTGCGGCAGAACACGATGTCGAAGGGCTCGCCCAGGGTCGACCATTGCGTGCTCATGAGGTTGAAGCTGCGGAACTCGACCATCCGCGCCAGCTCCGGCTTCACTCGCAAGTAGCCCGCGTTGCTGCCCGTGCCGCGCAGGAAGTGGCGGCGCAGCCTGTCGGGAGACAGGCCCCGGGCATCGGCGGCATAGACCCCGCGCTGCGCGGTGGCGAGCACCCTCGTGTCGATGTCGCTGCAGACGATGCGCACCTGGGCCGACGCACCGAGCGTCTCGACCGCCGTCATCGCCAGCGAGTAAGGTTCCTCGCCGGTCGAAGCCGCGCTGCACCAGATGCGGATCGGGCGCGAGGCGCGCGCGCGCAAGTCCTCCGCCAGTGCCTGGAAATGATGGGCCTCGCGGAAGAAGGCGGTCAGGTTGGTGGTCAGGCAGTTGACGAACTCCTGCCACTCGGCGTCGCTGCCGCCGCGTTCCAGCGCCTGCAGGTAGTCGGAGAAGGATCGGTATCCCGTCTCGCGCAGCCGGCGCGACAGCCGGCTGTAGACCATGGCCTGCTTGCCGGCATGCAGGCTGATGCCCGCCCGCTGGTAGATCAGTGCGCGAATGCGTTCGAAGTCCGCGGCGGAGAGCACGAACTCCTGCTCGGGAGCGCTGGCGGGCGTGGGGAGCGTGGCGTGCATCGGAGTGGCGTCGTTCGCGACGTGCGCGGGGAAGCAGGGTGACGTGTGAAGTGTCACCGTCGCCGCTGCGCGACAATGCCTGGAGATGGGCCCGTGGCGGCCCGCAATTCCTGGCGCAGTGGTGGCAGGAGCGGCTTAGACTCGGTCGCCGTCTTGTTCAGTGCCGAACGCGCGCCCACCCGACGTGGATCTCTTCCCGCCCCCCGGCGCACAACGCCGCGGCTTCACGTTCGCTCCGGCCTCGGCCGAGACGGTCGGGCTGGCCACGATGGGGGCCGCATTAGCGCCGCGCCCTCGGCCACGCCCTTCGAGCAGCTGGGTGGCGAGGCTGGCGTACGCGCGCTCGTCGATCGCTTCTACGACCTGATGAACCTGGAGCCGGCCTACGCCGGCATCCGCCGCCTGCATCCGCAGGACATCGACGACTCGCGCGACAAGCTGTTCTGGTTCCTCTGCGGCTGGCTGGGCGGGCCGAACCACTACATCGAGCGCTTCGGCCATCCCCGGCTGCGGGCGCGCCACCTCCCGTATGCGATCGGCATCGCCGAGCGCGACCAGTGGATGGCCTGCATGATGCAGGCGATGCA
>JBILNT010000142.1:0-9608 GCA_044374875.1 Rubrivivax sp. | reverse complement strand
ACATCAGCGCCACGCCTTCCTCGGAACTGAGGGCGAACTCCTGCAACAGGCCCTGCACGAGGCCCGCGCGCCCGCGGTCGCGGCTGCGCTCGCGCACGCCGCGCGCCAGACGCAGCGCCAGGGCCTGCGCCTGGGCGGCCTGCGCGGGGTTCAGGCGCGCGGCGTCCAGCAGGCCCGGCAGCAGCTCGGGTTCGGGGCGCCGGGTCAGCGCCGTGATGGCTTCGCGCAACGGCGAAGCGTGCAGCAACGGGGTGAGCTCGGGCGAGGGCAGCAGCGGCTCGGGTGAATCCATCGCGATCTCCGGCACCTGGCGGCGCGACCGGTGCGCCGATGCGCGGCAGTGTGGCGCGAGGGTCGCCGGATTTCCTGCGCTTCCAGGGCCGGACCACCGAGGATTCAACGGTCGGGGCACGGAAGCGACGCCTCAACGAAAAAACCCCCGGCGTCCATTCGGCAGCCGGGGGCTGGATGCGCGTGCGGCGGGCCGACGTCAGCCGACGCCACCGGCCGCGGACATCACATGTGGTCGATCATCACCTGCCCGAAGCCAGAGCACGACACCTGGGTCGCACCTTCCATCAGGCGGGCGAAGTCGTAGGTCACCTTCTTGCTCAGGATGGCGCGCTCCATCGAGGCGATGATGAGGTCGGCGGCCTCGGTCCAGCCCATGTGGCGCAGCATCATCTCGGCCGAGAGGATCTCGGAGCCCGGGTTGACGTAGTCCTTGCCGGCGTACTTGGGCGCCGTGCCATGCGTGGCCTCGAACATCGCGACCGAGTCGCTCAGGTTCGCACCCGGGGCGATGCCGATGCCGCCGACCTGGGCGGCCAGGGCGTCGGAGACGTAGTCGCCGTTGAGGTTCAGCGTGGCGATCACCGAGTACTCGGCCGGGCGCAGCAGGATCTGCTGCAGGAAGGCGTCGGCGATCGAGTCCTTGATGACGATGTCCTTGCCCGTCTTCGGGTTCTTGAACTTGCACCACGGGCCGCCGTCGATCGGCTCGGCGCCGAACTCCTTCTGTGCCAGCGCGTAGCCCCAGTCGCGGAAGCCGCCCTCCGTGAACTTCATGATGTTGCCCTTGTGCACCAGCGTGACCGAAGGCTTGTCGTTGTCGATCGCGTACTGGATGGCCTTGCGCACCAGGCGCTCGGTGCCCTCGCGCGAGACGGGCTTGATGCCGATGCCCGAGGTCTCGGGGAAGCGGATCTTGGTGACGCCCATCTCCTCGATGAGGAACTTGATGACCTTCCTGGCCTTCTCGCTCTCGGCCTGGTACTCGATGCCGGCGTAGATGTCTTCCGAGTTCTCGCGGAAGATGACCATGTCGGTCTTCTCGGGTTCCTTCAGCGGGCTGGGCACGCCCTTGAAGTACTGGATGGGGCGCAGGCAGACGTAGAGGTCGAGTTCCTGGCGCAGCGCGACGTTGAGCGAGCGGATGCCGCCGCCGACGGGGGTGGTCAGCGGGCCCTTGATCGAGACGACGTAGTCGCGCACCGCGTGCAGCGTCTCCTCGGGCAGCCAGACGTCCGGGCCGTAGATCTTGGTCGACTTCTCGCCGGCGTAGACCTCCATCCAGTGGATCCTGCGCTTGCCACCGTAGCTCTTGGCGACCGCGGCGTCGACCACCTTGATCATCACCGGGGTGATGTCGAAGCCGGTGCCGTCACCCTCGATGTAAGGAATGATGGGCTCGTCGGGGACATTCAGGGAGAAGTCGGCGTTGACGGTGATCTTCTGCCCGCCCTCGGGCACCTTGATGTGCTGATACATGGTCACGGTCTCCAGGTGGTCACTTCTGCCGCCTTCAGGAACTGCAGGCGTCGTCGACATCAGTGAAACCCCGAAATTCTAGGGCACGGGGGCTGTCAACCGACTGACGCATCCGCCCGTTGCGGATGTGCCTCCTGTTAGACGAGGCCTGAAATGAAACTTTCGAAAGGTACATTCCAATGAACAAGCTCCTGGCCGCCCTGATCGCCGCCGCCTTTGCCACCGGCGCCTTCGCCCAAGCCGCCGCTCCGGCCGCCAAGAAGGAAGAGGCCAAGCCGGCCGCCGCCAAGAAGGACGAGAAGAAGGCCGAAGCCAAGCCGGCCGCCGCCGCTTCCGCCGCCAAGGATGGCAAGAAGAAGGAAGAAGCCAAGAAGTAATCGCTTCGAGGCTTGGGGCGCCCGTCAGGGGGCCCAGCGCAGACGCCCGGGTTTACCCGGGCGTTTTGCTTTGGCGGGGACGATCGTCGCGGCGGGAAAGCTGGTCGGGGGTGCAGCGCCACCGCGCTGAGGCTGCGCTGACGGACGCCGGGGCGCTTGCGCGCGCCGGCATGGCGCGCTGCCGCTCTCAGGCTCTCAGCCGAAGCAGAAGGCCACGACCTCGCGGATCGCGTCGTGACCAAGGGCCCAGGCCGAGACACCGGCCAGCATCGCGCCGGCCGCGCGGGTGGCCAGCGAGACCGCCACGGCCTCGTTTCCGCGCGCGCCAAGCCGCAACCAGAGCCAAGGCCCCAGCAGCAGTCCGGTGCCACTGGCCACGGAGAACGCGACCATCACCAGCGCGCCGCCCCCCGGCGTGTTGGCCAGTGCAGCGACGACCAGCGCCGACTGCAACAGGCCGCAGGGCCAGGCGACCCAGGCGAGACCCGCACCCGCGCCACGGGCAGGCCCGCTGATGCGCTGCCAACCACCCACTGCCGTCACAGGGGACGCGCGTCCGCGGCCCAGGTTCGCCATCCAGGCGGGTTGACGGCCCCGCCACAGCAGCCACAGGCCGAGCGCCATGGCGGCGGCGTGCGCCAGCGTCCACAAGGGCCTCAGCGCCGGGCTCACCTGCGCCAGCGACGCCAGCGCGCCGACGCTGCCCGCGGCCACGGCGCCCGCTGCGGCGTAGCCCGCCACCCTGCCTGCGTGGAAAGACCACCGCACGCCGCCCCCAGGCTGCCGGCCGACGGCGGTGCAGGCAGCGCCGCACATCGCCACGCAGTGTGGCGTGCCGGCCAGGCCGAGCATCAACGCGCTGGCAGCGAGGGCGAGTTCCACGACGGTAGATCGTCCGGGCGTGACCGACCGATGCGGTCAGATGATCCGGGAGAAGCGCTCGCGACTGCGGTCGGCGCGAAGGTGGCGGTCGAACAACGCGGCGATGCCCCGCACGTAGAACCAGCCGGTGGCGGTGACCTGGATGTGATCCGGCGCCAGGGTCACCAGCCCCATCTCGACGAAGGGCTGCAGCTGCTCGAGTTCGCCGGCGAAGTATTCGGGGAACCGGATCAGGTGGGCGAGCTCGACCGACTCGTACTCGACGTGGCCCTGGCACATGAGCGCCATGATGACCGCGCGGCGCAGGATGTCGTCACGACTGAGCGCCAGCCCGCGCACGACGGGGAACTGACGCTGACGCAAGGCGTCGTAGTACTCGGGTAGCGTCTTGGCATTCTGGCTGTAGGTGGCCCCCATCCGCCCGATCGACGAGACCCCCAGGCCGATCAGGTCGCAGTCGGGCTGGGTACTGTAGCCCTGGAAGTTGCGGTGCAGCCGCCCCTGGCGCCTGGCCGCGGAAAGCGCGTCGCCGGGCAGCGCGAAGTGATCCATGCCGATGTAGTTGTAGCCGTGACCGATGAAGCCGCCGATCGCGTCGCCGAGCATGCGCACGCGCTGCTCGGGCGGCGGCAGGTCGGCCACGTCGATGCGCCGCTGCGGCTTGAAGCGCTGCGGCAGGTGCGCGTAGGCATACAGCGCGATCCGGTCGGGGCGCAACTCGGTGATCTGGCCGATCGTCCGGGCGAAGCTCTCGGGCGTCTGCTTCGGCAGGCCGTAGATGAGGTCGGCATTGATCGACTCGAAGCCCAGGCGACGCGCAGCGACGATCAGGTCGCGCACGCTTCCATAGGACTGCACCCGGTGCACGGCCTGCTGCACCGCCGCATCGAAGTCCTGGACGCCGAAGCTGATGCGGTTGAAACCGAGCGCGGCCAGGCGCTCCAGCCGCTCGGGCGTGGCGGTGCGCGGGTCGACCTCGATCGAGATCTCCGCCCCGGCGGCGACGCGGAAGGCGCCGCGCAGCGAGTTCATCAGGCGCGCGAGCTCCTGGTCGCCGAGGAAGGTGGGCGAGCCACCGCCCAGATGCAGTTGCGACACCGACTGCCCGACGCCGAGCACCGCCGTGTGCAGCGCGATCTCGACGTCCAGCGCTTCCAGGTACTCGGCGCTGCGCTCGTGGTGCCTGGTGATCACCTTGTTGCAGGCGCAGTAGTAGCAGACCTGCTCGCAGAAGGGCACGTGGACGTAGAGCAAAAGGGGCGCGACGCCGCCGACCATGGCGCCATCGGCGCGCTGGCGCAGGGCCTGGGCATACTCGGCAGGCCCGAAGGCTTCGACGAAGCGGTCCGCGGTGGGATACGAGGTGTATCGGGGGCCCGGAACATCGAGCTTGCGCAGCAGCTCCTCGGGAATGCCGGCAGCCGTGTCCTGGGTTTGTGCTTCGATCATGGGTCGCACTCTGCCAAACTGGGCGGGCCGCGTCTTGACCTGCCTCAAGCGCGGCAGCCGACCCCCGGTTCGCGTGTACCGGACCGGGATGGCGATCGGCGATACTCGGTTCAGCCCTCGAACCTCTGCAGTCACGCGAGCGGAAACACCCATGCACTCGGCCACCTCCCCGCATTCGTCTTCCCTCGGCATCCGCCTCGAGCCCTTCAAGGTCGCGTGCTCGAGCTGCAACCTGCGGGAGCTTTGCCTGCCGGTGGGCATGTCCAACGACCAGCTCGACCAGCTCGACCGCATGGTGGCCACGCGCAGGACGGTCGCCCGGGGCGACATGCTCTTCCGCGCGGGTGACGAGTTCCAGTCGCTCTACGCGGTGCGCACCGGATTCTTCAAGACCTGCGTGTCGTCCGAGGACGGGCGCGACCAGGTCACCGGCTTCCAGATGGCCGGCGAACTGCTCGGGCTCGACGGGATCGGCACCGACCGGCACACCTGCGATGCGGTGGCGCTCGAGGACTCGCAGGTCTGCGTCATTCCCTACCACCAGCTCGAGGACCTCTCGCGCGAGTTCAGCGACCTGCAGCGCCAGTTCCACAAGATCATGAGCCGCGAGATCGTTCGTGACCACGGCGTGATGCTGCTGCTCGGCAGCATGCGCGCCGAGGAGCGCCTCGCCGCCTTCCTGCTGAACCTGACGCAGCGGCTGCAGACCCGGGGCTTCTCGCCGAGTTCGCTGATCCTGCGCATGACGCGCGAGGAAATCGGCAGCTACCTGGGCCTCAAGCTCGAGACCGTCAGCCGTACCTTCTCGAAGTTCCAGGACGAGGGCATCCTCGAGGTCAAGCAGCGGCAGATCCGCGTGCTCGACCAGAACGCGCTGCAGAGCCTGGTCAACGGCAGCGGCTGCTGAACACCCGGCGGCAGGGGTGGCCGCGCCGCGGCCGCCCTTTGCCCCTCAGCGGAAAGTGCGGCTGTTGATCTCGACCTCCGACTCGCCGAGGAGTTGGGTCATCAAGCCTGCCGCGGCGATCACCACCCAGAACACGAAGAAGGCGATCGAGTAGATCGTCGTCGGCCCCAGCTCGATCGGCGTGCCACCGAACCAGTGCAGCGACCCGGGGTCGACCAGCGCGAAGACGATGATCTCCAGCACACCGGCCATCAGGAAGGCCGGCCAGACGATGCTGCCGAAGCGACGTTGAGACGCCTTCACGGCCGCCAGCCTTCAGCGCGCCGGGGTCGCAGCATGGTTGCGGGCCTGCATCGCCGGCGTCGAGGCGTCCGGCTGGGTCACGACGGTCGCGCCTTCCCTGATGACCGGGTCGGCGCCGTTGATGGCGATCACCGCGGTCGTGATCCCGGCCACGACCACCGCCGCCGGCCCGCCTATCACGAGCCAGACCATGCCATAGCGCCACCAGGGCTGAGTGTCCACGTTGTCGGGAGTGCGGGGCGTCGTGTTCATGGGAGTTCTCCGGCGTGGGGAGCGAACCGCTCAGCGCGGCACGATGAAAGTGGACTTCTCGATCGCGGCAGCGGGCGTCGCGTCCGCACGGACCTCGACGCGCTCGATGCGGAACTCGATCGGCTGCGCACCGGCCCGAGCGGAAGCCTCGGGGGGCACGCGCACCGTGACCGTCACCCAGTGCGCCTGCGCCGGACCGACCTCGACCTCGGCCTTGCCGTCGATGCGGATGCCGGGCATGCCGGCGACGTCGATGCGGTAGCGCTGCGGCCGCTCGGTGGCGTTCATCACCTGCAGGCGGTAGACATTCTCGATCTGGCCGTCGTCGACGATGCGCGCCAGCGACGCCCGGTCGCGCACGACGTCGACGCGGAACGGGCTGCGCAGCGCGACGCTGGCCACCAGCGC
This sequence comes from Rubrivivax sp., assembly GCA_044374875.1. Taxonomy (GTDB): domain Bacteria; phylum Pseudomonadota; class Gammaproteobacteria; order Burkholderiales; family Burkholderiaceae_C; genus Rubrivivax. Next base: position 3,260 of record JBILNT010000142.1, on the reverse strand, counting down.
CCCGACCACGACGAACAGGATCGTGGTGTAGACGATCACGCGCGGCCGGAAGACACGGCGCCACATCTGGCCGGGCTCGAGGCGCTGGTCCAGCCCGTTCTGCGTGACGTAGCGCACCAGGCCACGCGGGTAGTTCATCTTGTCCATCACGCCATCGCAGACGTCGATGCACGCCGCGCAGCCGATGCACTCGTACTGCAGCCCGTTGCGGATGTCGATGCCCGTCGGGCACACCTGGACGCACAGGCCGCAGTCGATGCAGTCGCCCATCCCCTGCGCCCGGTGGTCGATCTTGCGCGATCGGGTGCCACGCGGATCGCCACGCGCCTTGTCGTAGCTGATGATCAGCGTGTCCTTGTCGAACATCGCGCTCTGGAAGCGCGCGTACGGGCACATGTACTTGCAGACCTGCTCGCGCATGTAGCCGGCGTTGCCGTAGGTCGCGAAGCCGTAGAAGAGCGTCCAGAAGGTCTCCCACGGCCCCAGGCCGAAGCCGGCGATCGCGGCGAGCAGTTCGCGGATCGGCGTGAAGTAGCCGACGAAGGTGATGCCGGTCCACAGTCCGATCGAGATCCACACCACCTGGGTGCCGGTCTTGCGCCAGACGCGATTCAGGTTCCACGGGCCCTGGTCGAGCTTCATGCGGGCGTTGCGGTCGCCCTCGAACTTGCGTTCGACCCACATGAACATCTCGGTGTAGACGGTCTGCGGGCATGCGTAGCCGCACCACAGCCGCCCCGCCACCGCGGTGAACAGGAACAGCGCGTACGCCGAGATGATCAGCGTGGCCGTCAGGTAGATGAAGTCCTGCGGGTACAGGACGAGGCCGAAGACGTAGAAGCGCCGCGCCCCGAGGTCGAAGAGGACGGCCTGGCGTGCATTCCACTCCAGCCAGGGCAGCCCGTAGAAGAGGATCTGGGTGAACCAGACCAGCGCCCACCGCCAACCCGCGAACCAGCCGCTGACGGCGCGGGCGTAGATCTTCTTGCTCTTGGCGTAGAGGGAGACCACCGCGACGACGGCGTCGTCGCTGGCGGCTTCCGCCGAACCTGCGGGCGAGGCCTGGGCGGCCCGGGGATCGGATGCGGCGGCGGAGGTGTCGGGCACTGCAGGTGAGCCGGGGGCGTCTCGGCCCCCGGCGCGTTGGGGCTGACTACTTCGAAGCGACGGCGGTGGTCTGCGACAGGCTCCAGACGTACGCCGCCAGGACGTGCACCTGCTCGGGCGTCAGGCGCGATCCCTGGGCCGGCATCACGTTCTGCTTGCCGTTGGTGACGATGTTGACGATGGCCTGCTCGCCCCAGCCGTGCAGCCAGACCTTGTCGGTCAGGTTGGGCGCACCCAGCGCCTGGTTGCCCTTGCCTTCGGCACCGTGGCAGGCCGCACACGCGGCGAACTTCGCCTTGCCCAGCTGGGCCGCCACGCTGTTGTGCGGGCTGCCCGAGAGGCTGAGCACGTAGTTGGCGACGTTCTTGACGTCTTCCGCACTGCCGACCGCAGCCGCCATCGGCGGCATGTTGCCCGCGCGCCCGGCGACGATGGACTGCTTGATGGCCTCGAGCGATTCACCCCAGAGCCAGTCGGAATCCGTCAGGTTCGGGAAGCCCTTGCTGCCGCGCGCGTCGGAGCCGTGGCACTGCGCGCAGTTGTTGGCGAACAGGCGCTCGCCGATCGCCATCGCCTGCGTGTCCTTGGCCAGCGCCTCGGCGGGCTGGTCGACGAACCTGGCATAGACCGGCGCCATCGCCGCGCGCGCCTTCTCGACCTCGGCCGTGTGCTGCCCCGCGCTCGACCACTTGAGCATCCCGGTGTTGCTGCCCAGCCCGGGGTAGAGCGCAAGGTACACGGCCGCGAAGACGACCGTCAGGATGAACAGCCCCACCCACCAGCGCGGCAGCGGGTTGTTCATCTCCTTCAGGTCCTCGTCCCAGACGTGGCCGGTGGTGTTGTCGTTGGCCATCACCTTGCGCCGGCTGGCGATGGCCAGCAGCACCAGGCACGCGATCAGGCTGATGATCGTGGCGGCCGCGACGAAGAGCGACCAGCCGCTGTTGAAGAAATCGCTCATGACCTCACTCCTGCATTGTCCTGGGTGCCCGTTTCGTCCGCGAAGGGCAGCATCGCCGCCTCCTCGTGGGCAGCCCGGCGACTGCGCCGCCACGTCAGCGCGACGAGCGCGACGAAGGCGAGCAGCCCGAGCACGGTCACCAGCGACCGAAGTTCATTGATGTCCATCGTTTCGACCTCCGCGGGAACTTCACTTCACCGCGGTGCCGAGCACCTGCAGGTAGGCGATGACCGCGTCGAGCTCGGTCTTGCCCTTCACTTCGTCGGCGGCCTTCGCGATCTCGTCGTCGCTGTAGGGCACGCCGACCTTGCGCAGCGCTCGCATCTTCGGCGCCATGTCGGCCGGGTTCACCGCGGCCTTCTCGAGCCACGGGTACGACGGCATGTTCGACTCGGGCACCAGGTCGCGCGGATTGACGAGGTGGATGCGGTGCCACTCGTCGCTGTAGCGACCGCCCACCCGATGCAGGTCGGGACCGGTGCGCTTGCTGCCCCACTGGAACGGGTGGTCGTAGACGAACTCGCCGGCCTTGGAGATCGGCCCGTACCGCAGCGTCTCGGCGCGGAACGGACGCACCATCTGCGAGTGGCAGTTGTAGCAGCCCTCGCGGAGGTAGACGTCGCGGCCGGCGAGCTGCAGCGCGCTGTAGGGCTTGAGGCCTTCCACCGGCTGCGTGGTCGAGCGCTGGAAGAACAGCGGAACGATCTCCACCAGCCCGCCGACCGCGACGGTCAACAGGATGAGGACGATCATCAGGAAGTTGCTGGTCTCGATCTTCTCGTGACCGGACGGGGCATGGTTGCTTGCCATGGTGTTGTGCTCCTCGTGCGCGTCAGGCGTGGGCCGCGACCATCGGGATCGGGGTCGGCGCGGCCTTGCCGCTGCGCACCGTCATCACGACGTTCCAGGCCATGATCAGCATGCCGCCCAGGTAGAGCAGGCCGCCGCCGAGGCGGATGACGTAGAAGGGATAGGTGGCCTTGACGCTCTCGACGAAGCTGTAGACCAGCGTGCCGTCGGGGTTGACCGCGCGCCACATCAGGCCCTGCATGACGCCGGCGATCCACATCGCGGCGATGTACAGCACGATGCCGATGGTGGCGATCCAGAAGTGCAGCTCGATCGCGCGCGTGCTGTACATCTTCTCGCGGCCGAACATGCGCGGGATCAGGTAGTACAGGCTGCCCATCGA
>JBILNT010000275.1:0-2992 GCA_044374875.1 Rubrivivax sp. | reverse complement strand
TGCGCGGTGGAGATGATGCACGCCGGTGCGGCGCGCTACGACATTGACCGCTTCGGCATGCTGTTCCGCCCCAGCCCGCGCCAGAGCGACCTGATGATCGTCGCCGGCACGCTGTGCAACAAGATGGCGCCGGCGCTTCGCAAGGTCTACGACCAGATGGCCGAGCCGCGCTGGGTGCTCAGCATGGGCTCGTGCGCCAACGGCGGCGGCTACTACCACTACAGCTACTCGGTGGTGCGGGGGTGCGATCGCATCGTCCCGGTCGACGTCTACGTTCCTGGCTGCCCGCCGACCGCCGAGGCACTGCTCTACGGCGTCCTGCAGTTGCAGGCCAAGATCCGTCGCGAGAACACCATCGCCCGTTGACGGTCCACCGGCAGTACCCGGCAGCAACTACCTCATGAGCCAGAAACTCGACACCCTCCAGTCGGCAATCGAGAGTGCCCTGGGCGAGATGGTCACGAGCCTCGTGCGTGCGCGCGGCGAGCTCACCGTGACCGTCCCCGCGGATCGCTACCTGGAGGCGGCCCGCGTCCTCCGCGACCACCCGGCGCTGCGCTTCGAGCAGCTGGTCGACCTCTGCGGCGTCGACTACTCCGACTACCGCAACCAGCCCTGGGACGGCCCGCGATTCTGCGTGGTGTCGCACCTGCTGTCTGTGAGCCTGAACCAGCGCGTGCGCCTGAAGGTCTTCGCCCCCGACGACGACCTGCCCGCGGTGGCCTCGCTCACCGAGGTCTGGAGTGGCGTGAACTGGTTCGAGCGCGAGGCCTTCGACCTCTTCGGGATCATCTTCGAGGGTCACGTCGACCTGCGTCGCATCCTCACCGACTACGGCTTCATCGGCCACCCGATGCGCAAGGACTTCCCGACCACCGGGCACGTCGAGATGCGCTACGACCCCGAGAAGAAGCGCGTCATCTACCAGCCGGTGACGATCGAGCCGCGCGAGATCACGCCGCGCGTCGTCCGCGAGGACCACTACGGCGGGCTGCACTGACATGGCCGAGATCAAGAACTACACCCTGAACTTCGGGCCGCAGCACCCGGCCGCGCACGGCGTGCTGCGCCTCGTGCTGGAACTCGACGGCGAGGTGATCCAGCGCGCCGACCCGCACATCGGGCTGCTGCACCGGGCCACCGAGAAGCTGGCCGAGAGCAAGACCTTCATCCAGTCGCTGCCCTACATGGACCGTCTCGACTACGTGTCCATGATGTGCAACGAGCACGCCTACTGCCTGGCCATCGAGAAGCTGCTGGGCATCGAGGTGCCCGAGCGCGCGCAGTACATCCGCGTGATGTTCAGCGAGATCACCCGCCTGCTGAACCACCTGCTGTGGCTGGGCTGCCACGGGCTGGACTGCGGTGCGATGAACATCTTCATCTACTGCTTCCGCGAGCGCGAGGACCTCTTCGACATGTACGAGGCGGTCTCCGGCGCGCGGATGCACGCTGCCTACTTCCGCCCGGGCGGCGTGTACCGCGACCTGCCGGACTCGATGCCGCAGTACAAGGTCAGCCGCATCAAGAACGAGAAGGCGATCAAGGCGCTGAACGACGGCCGCCGGGGTTCGCTGCTCGACTTCATCGACGACTTCACCAAGCGCTTCCCGAAGTACGTCGACGAGTACGAGACCCTGCTGACCGACAACCGGATCTGGAAGCAGCGCACGGTGGGCATCGGCGTGGTCACGCCCGAGCGCGCGCTGAACCTGGGCTTCACCGGCGCGATGCTGAGGGGCTCGGGCATCGCCTGGGACCTGCGCAAGACGCAGCCCTACGACGTCTACGACCGCATGGACTTCGACGTGCCGGTGGGCGTCAACGGCGACACCTACGACCGCTACCTCGTGCGCGTCGAGGAGATGCGCCAGAGCAACCGGATCATCCAGCAGTGCGTCGCCTGGCTGCGCGCCAACCCGGGCCCGGTGATCACCGACAACCACAAGGTCGCGCCGCCTTCGCGCGTCTCCATGAAGAGCAACATGGAGGAACTGATCCACCACTTCAAGCTCTTCACGGAAGGCATGCACGTGCCCGAGGGCGAGGCCTATGCCGCCGTCGAGCACCCCAAGGGCGAGTTCGGCATCTACCTGGTGAGCGATGGCGCCAACAAGCCTTATCGCCTGAAGATCCGCGCCCCTGGCTTCGCGCACCTCTCGGCGCTCGACGAGATGGCGCGCGGCCACATGATCGCCGACGCCGTCGCGATCATCGGCACCATGGACATCGTGTTCGGCGAGATCGATCGATGATGCAACTTTCCGAGGGCACCAAGGCCCGTTTCGCCCGTGAGGTCGAGAAGTACCCGGCCGACCAGAAGCAATCGGCCGTGATGGCTTGCCTGGCCATCGTGCAGCAGGAACAGGGCTGGGTGTCGCGCGAGGCCGAGGAGGCCATCGCCGACGTCCTCGGCATGCCGCCCATCGCGGTGCACGAGGTCACGACCTTCTACAACATGTACAACCAGCAGCCGGTGGGGCGCTTCAAGCTCAACGTCTGCACCAACCTGCCTTGCCAGCTGCGCGACGGCGAGAAGGCGCTGCAGCACCTGTGCTCGAAGCTCGGCGTGGAGCCCTACGGCACCAGCGCCGACGGCCAGTTCACCGTGCAGCCCAGCGAGTGTCTGGGCGCCTGCGCCGACGCACCGGTCATGCTGGTCAACGACCGCCAGATGCTCAGCTTCATGAGCAATGACCGCCTCGACGAACTCGTCGAGACGCTGAAGAAGGCCCAGGGGTGAACGATGCTTGACCTGTCGAAGTTCCAGGCCAAGGGTCACGAGACCTGTTTCCACGGCCGCCACGTCAACCCGCAGATCTACGCCGGCCTCGACGGCCGCAACTGGCGACTGGCCGACTACGTCGCCCGCGGCGGCTACTCGGCGTTGAGGAAGATCCTCGGCGTCGACGGCGGCCCGGGCATGACGCCCGAGCAGGTGATCGCCGAGGTCAAGCTCTCGGCCCTGCGCGGGCGCGGCGGCGCGGGCTTC
>JBILNT010000188.1:0-6628 GCA_044374875.1 Rubrivivax sp. | reverse complement strand
CCCGGGGCCGAAGTACCTGGTGTGCAACAGCGACGAGGGCGAGCCCGGCACCTGCAAGGACCGCGACATCCTCGCCTACAACCCGCACATCGTCATCGAGGGCATGGCCATCGCCGCCTACGCGATGGGCATCCGCACCGGCTACAACTACATCCACGGCGAGATCTTCGAGGTCTACGAGCGCTTCGAGGAGGCGCTGCGCGAGGCCCGCGTGGCCGGCTTCCTGGGCGACAACATCCTCGGCTCGAGCTTCAGCTTCCAGCTCCACGCGCACCACGGCTTCGGCGCCTACATCTGCGGCGAGGAAACCGCGCTGCTCGAGTCGCTCGAGGGCAAGAAGGGCCAGCCGCGCTTCAAGCCGCCGTTCCCGGCGAGCTTCGGCCTGTACGGCAAGCCGACCACGATCAACAACACCGAGACCTTCGCCGCGGTGCCGTGGATCATCAACCACGGCGGCCAGGCCTACCTCGAGTGCGGCAAGCCCAACAACGGCGGCACGAAGATCTTCTCGGTCGTCGGCGACGTCAACCAGCCCGGCAACTTCGAGATCCCGCTGGGCACGCCGTTCAGCAAGCTGCTGGAACTCGCCGGCGGCGTGCGCAGCGGCCGCAAGCTCAAGGCGGTCATCCCGGGCGGCTCTTCGGCCCCGGTGCTGCCGGCCGGCATCATGATGGACACCACGATGGACTACGACGCCATCGCCAAGGCCGGCTCGATGCTGGGCTCGGGCGCGGTCATCGTGATGGACGACTCGCGCTGCATGGTGCGCAGCCTGCTGCGCCTGTCGTACTTCTACCAGCACGAGAGCTGCGGCCAGTGCACCCCCTGCCGCGAGGGCACGGGCTGGCTGTGGCGCGTGGTCAACCGCATCGAGCACGGCCAGGGCCGCACCGACGACCTCGCCCTGCTCGACTCGGTGGCCGACAACATCAAGGGTCGCACGATCTGCGCGCTCGGCGACGCCGCGGCGATGCCGGTGCAGGGGATGCTGAAGCACTTCCGCGACGAGTTCGCGTACCACGTCGAGCACAAGACCTGCATGGTCGGCGCGACGGTGTGAGCGCCCAGGACACGAAAGATGGTTGAGATCGAACTCGACGGCCGCAAGGTCAGCGTTGCCGAAGGCAGCATGGTCATGCACGCGGCCGAGGCCGCTGGCACCTACATCCCGCACTTCTGCTACCACAAGAAACTGAGCATCGCGGCCAACTGCCGCATGTGCCTGGTCGACGTCGAGAAGGCGCCCAAGCCGATGCCGGCCTGCGCCACGCCGGTGACGCAGGGCATGATCGTCCGCACCAAGAGCGACAAGGCGGTCAAGGCCCAGCAGTCGGTGATGGAGTTCCTGCTCATCAACCACCCGCTGGACTGTCCGATCTGCGACCAGGGCGGCGAGTGCCAGCTGCAGGACCTGGCCGTGGGCTATGGCGGCAGCGCCTCGCGCTACCAGGAAGAGAAGCGCGTCGTCTTCCACAAGGACGTCGGCCCGCTGATCAGCATGGAGGAGATGAGCCGCTGCATCCACTGCACGCGCTGCGTCCGCTTCGGCCAGGAGGTGGCCGGCGTGATGGAACTCGGCATGGCGCATCGCGGCGAGCACTCCGAGATCACCACCTTCGTGGGCCGCGGCGTCGACTCCGAGCTCTCGGGCAACATGATCGACATCTGCCCGGTAGGCGCGCTGACCAGCAAGCCCTTCCGCTACAGCGCACGCACCTGGGAGCTGTCGCGCCGAAAGAGCGTCAGCCCGCACGACAGCACTGGCGCCAACCTGATCGTGCAGGTCAAGGCCGGCAAGGTCATGCGCGTGGTCCCGCTCGAGAACGAGGATGTCAACGAGTGCTGGATCGCCGACCGTGACCGCTTCAGCTACGAGGCGCTGAACAGCGACGCCCGCCTGACGCAGCCGATGATCAAGCAGGGCGGCCAGTGGCAGGCCGTCGACTGGAACACGGCACTGGGTTACGTCGCCGACGGCCTCAAGCGCGTGAAGGCCGAGTTCGGGACAAGCGGCATCGGCGCCATCGGCAGCGCGCACGCCACGGTCGAGGAACTGCATCTGCTGGCCAAGCTCGTGCGCGGGTTGGGCACCGAGAGCGTCGACTTCCGTACCCGCCACGCCGACTTCGCCAACCTCGCCGCGCCCGGCAAGGCGCGCTGGCTGGGCACCTCCATCGCTTCGCTCAGCACGCTCGACCGTGCCTTCGTCGTCGGTTCGTTCCTGCGCAAGGACCACCCGCTGTTCGCGCAGCGCATCCGCCAGGCCGCCCGTCGCGGCGCGCAGGTCTCGAGCCTGAACGCCGTGCACGACGACTGGCTGATGCCGATGGCGCACCGCATGACGGCCGCGCCGCTGGCCTGGGTGCAGGCGCTGGCCGACGTGGCCCAGGCCATCGCCGCGGCCAAGGGCATCGCGGCGCCGGCCGCCGGGACCCCTGGCGAGGCCGCCAGCGCCATCGCCGGCTCGCTGCTGTCCGGCGAGCGCAAGGCCGTGCTGCTCGGCAATGCCGCCGCCCAGCATCCCCAGGCTTCTTCGTTGCTGGCCCTGGCGCAGTGGATCGGCGAGCAGACCGGTGCGACCGTCGGCTACCTCACCGAAGGCGCGAACACGGCCGGCGCGCAGCTGGTGGGCGCCGTACCCGGACCGGGCGGGCTGAACGCCGGGCAGATGCTGTCGCAGCCGATGAAGGCGCTGCTGCTGCTGGCCACCGATCCCGTGCTGGATGCGGCCGACGCCGCCGCGGCGCGCAAGGCGCTGGCCGGCTCCGGCCTCGTCGTCGCACTCACGCCCTTCAAGGACGTGGCCGCCGAGCACGCCGACGTGATGGTGCCCATCGCCCCGTTCACCGAGACCGCGGGCGCGTTCGTCAACGCCGAAGGCAGACTCCAGTCGTTCCACGGCGTGGTCAAGCCGCTCGGCGACACCCGTCCAGGGTGGAAGGTCCTGCGCGTGCTCGGCAACCTGCTCGGTCTTGCCGGGTTCGAACACGACAGTGCCGAGGCCGTGCGTGCCGAGGCCCTGGGCGACGTCTCCACCATCGCCGCGCGCCTGGACAACCGTGCGGTGGCGGGCGCTGCTGCCACGGCCATGCCCGCGGGCCTGCAGCGCGTGGCCGACGTGCCGATCTACGCCACCGACCTGCTCGTGCGCCGCGCCACCTCGCTGCAGCTGACGGCGGACGCGCGCGCGCCGCTCGCCAGCCTGCCCGCTGCGGTGTGGCAGCAGCTGGGACTCGCCGACGGCGACGAGGTCGTGGTGGCGCAGGGGGAGGGCGCGGTGGCGATGAAGGCGCGGCTGGACGCCACGCTGGCGGCCGACGCCATCCGCGTTCCCGCAGGTCACCCTGACACCGCGGGCCTGGGCCCGATGTTCGGCGCGATCTCCGTCGAGAAGTTCGTGCGCAAGGCCTGACGATCATGTTCGACACCCTGCACCAATTCGGCAACGCCACGCTGGGCTCCACGCTCTGGCTGGTGGTCTGGAGCCTGATCAAGATCGTCGCGGTGGTCCTGCCGCTGATGATCTGCGTGGCCTACCTGACGCTCTGGGAGCGCAAGGGCATCGGCTTCACGCAGATCCGCCTGGGCCCCAACCGGGTCGGTCCCGGCGGCCTGCTGCAGCCCATCGCCGATGCGGTCAAGCTGATCTTCAAGGAGATCATCCGCCCGACGGCCGCGAACAAGGGCCTGTTCTTCATCGGCCCGGTGATGACCATCATGCCGGCGCTGGCCGCCTGGGCCGTGATCCCGTTCGGCCCGGATGTCGCGCTGGCCAACGTCAATGCCGGCCTGCTGTTCCTGATGGCGATCACCTCGCTCGAGGTCTACGGCGTGATCATCGCCGGCTGGGCGTCGAACTCGAAGTACGCCTTCCTGGGCGCGCTGCGCGCCTCGGCGCAGATGGTCAGCTACGAGATCGCGATGGGCTTCGCCCTCGTGGTCGTGCTGATGGTGTCGGCCAGCATGAACCTGAGCGACATCGTTGCCTCGCAGGGCAAGGGCACCTTCGCCGACATGGGGCTGGGCTTCCTGTCGTGGAACTGGCTGCCGCTGCTGCCGGTGTTCATCGTCTACTTCATCGCTGGCCTCGCCGAGACCAACCGCCACCCGTTCGACGTCGTCGAGGGCGAGTCGGAGATCGTCGCCGGCCACATGATCGAGTACTCGGGGATGTCGTTCGCGATGTTCTTCCTCGCCGAGTACGCGAACATGATCCTGGTCTCGACGCTGTGCGTGATCCTGTTCCTGGGCGGCTGGCTGCCGCCGATCGACGCGCTGTCGTTCATCCCCGGATGGATCTGGCTGGCGATCAAGGTCTTCGTGGTCGTCACGATGTTCCTCTGGGTGCGCGCCACGTTCCCGCGCTTCCGCTACGACCAGATCATGCGTCTGGGCTGGAAGATCTTCATCCCGGTGACCCTGGTCTGGCTCGTCGTCGTCGGGCTGTGGATCCAGTCGCCGTTCAACATCTGGAACTGACGGAGGCCTCGAAAGATGTCCACCCTCGCTGCCGTCAAGGACCTGCTGTCGAGCTTCATGCTCACCGAGCTCCTCAAGGGCATGGCGCTGACCGGCCGCCATTTCCTGCGGCCCAACATCACCATCCAGTTCCCCGAGGAGAAGACGCCGCTGTCGCCGCGCTTCCGCGGGCTGCACGCGCTGCGCCGCTACGAGAACGGCGAGGAGCGCTGCATCGCCTGCAAGCTCTGCGAGGCCGTGTGCCCGGCGATGGCGATCACGATCGAGTCCGACGTGCGCGACGACGGCACCCGCCGCACCACGCGCTACGACATCGACCTGACCAAGTGCATCTTCTGCGGCTTCTGCGAGGAGAGCTGCCCGGTGGACTCCATCGTCGAGACCCACGTCTTCGAGTACCACGGCGAGAAGCGCGGCGACCTCTACTTCACCAAGGACATGCTGCTCGCGGTGGGTGACCGCTACGAGAAGGAGATCGCTGCCAACCGGGCAGCCGACGCCGCGTACCGCTGATCCGAGCCGCGCCGCGCCTTCACGCCCGAAGGCCGCGCCCGGCCCGCAGCATCAGGACACACATGAACACGACCACTGCGCTCTTCTACGTCTTCTCGGCGGTGCTGCTCTTCGCATCGTTCATGGTCATCACCGCGCGCAGCACGGTGCACGCCGCGCTGTACCTCGTGCTGGCCTTCTTCAGCGCTTCGTGCCTGTGGATGCTGCTGCAGGCGGAATTCCTCGCGATCACGCTCGTCCTCGTCTACGTGGGCGCGGTGATGGTGCTGTTCCTCTTCGTCGTGATGATGCTCGACATCAACAGCGACAGCTTCCGGGAGGGCTTCTGGAAGCACTTCCCTCTCGCGGGCCTGGTGGGTGCGGTGATCGCGCTCGAGATGGCGCTGGTGCTGTTCGGCGGCTTTCGCCTGACCGACGCGCCGGTCCCCGACGCAGCAGCCGTGCAGGCCGGCAACACCAAGCTGCTGGGCATCGAGATCTACACGAAGTACCTCTACCCGCTGCAGGTCGCGGCCGTGCTGCTGCTGGTGGCCATCGTGGCGGCCATTGCCCTGACGCTGCGGCGCCGCAAGGACAGCCGCTACCTCGACCCGGCCGAACAGGTCAAGGCCCGCAAGGCCGACCGCGTGCGCCTGGTGAAGATGCCCCCGGTGGTCGACGCCCCGGCAAGTTCCAAGGAAGGAGGGCCGGCCTGATGCTCGGTCCGATCACGCTCGGCCACTACCTGTCGCTCGGTGGCATCCTGTTCGCGCTGTCGGTGGTGGGGATCTTCCTCAACCGCCGCAACCTGATCGTCCTGCTGATGGCCATCGAGCTGATGCTGCTGGCCGTCAACCTGAACTTCGTCGCCTTCTCGCACTACCTGGGCGACATGGCGGGGCAGGTCTTCGTCTTCTTCATCCTCACGGTGGCGGCCGCCGAGTCGGCGATCGGCCTGGCGATCCTCGTGGTCCTGTTCCGCAACCGTTCGTCGATCAACGTCGAGGAACTCGACGAGCTGAAGGGCTGAACATGGCAGCCACCCTGTCCCAGAACCTGCTGCTGACGGTGCCGCTGGCACCGCTGGCGGGCGCGCTGATCGCCGGCCTCGCCGGCCGATGGGTCGGGCGCCGCGGCGCCCACGCCTTCACCATCCTCGGCGTGCTGATCGCCTTCATCTGCTCGGCCATCGTGCTCGAGCAGGTCGCGGTCGACGGCGCGCGCTTCAACGCCACGATCTACGAGTGGGCCGTCGTAGGCGGCCTGAAGATGGAGGTCGGCTTCCTGGTCGACGGCCTGACGGCGATGATGATGTGCGTCGTCACCTTCGTGTCGCTGATGGTGCACGTCTACACCATCGGCTACATGGAGGAGGACCCGGGCTACCAGCGCTTCTTCGCCTACATCTCGCTGTTCACCTTCTCGATGCTCATGCTCGTCATGAGCAACAACTTCCTGCAGCTGTTCTTCGGCTGGGAAGCGGTGGGCCTGGTCAGCTACCTGCTCATCGGCTTCTGGTTCAAGAAGCCCACGGCGATCTTCGCGAACATGAAGGCCTTCCTGGTCAACCGGGTCGGCGACTTCGGCTTCATCCTGGGCATCGGGCTGATCGTGGCCTACGCCGGCACGCTGAACTACGGCGAAGCCTTCGCGAAGG
>JBILNT010000277.1:0-2929 GCA_044374875.1 Rubrivivax sp. | reverse complement strand
AGAAGCTGGGCTGGTGGGACGAGCTCTCCGAGGAGGAGAAGAAGGCCGCCGAGGGCAAGAACTGGAAGACCGACCCGACGGGGGTGATCATCCGCGTGGCCATGAAGAACCACGGCTGCCACCCCTTCGGCAACGCCCGGGCGCGCGCGGTGGTCTGGAACTTCCCCGACCCGATCCCGCAGCACCGCGAGCCGCTCTACAGCAACCGCGCCGACCTCGTCGCCAAGTACCCGACGCACGACGACCGCAAGGCGTTCTGGCGCCTGCCCACTCTGTTCAAGAGCGTGCAGGAAGCGAACAAGGACATCGGCAAGGAGTTCCCGCTCATCATGACCTCGGGCCGCCTCGTCGAGTACGAGGGCGGTGGCGAGGAGACGCGCTCCAACCCCTGGCTGGCGGAACTGCAGCAGGAGATGTTCGTCGAGCTCAACCCGAAGGCGGCCAACGACCGCGGCATCCGCAACGGCGAGTACGTCTGGGTGAAGACCCCGCCGATGAAGGCGCTGCCCGACTTCAAGGGCATCAAGGTCAAGGCGATGGTGACCGAGCGGGTGGACGCGGAGACCGTCTTCCTGCCGTTCCACTTCTCGGGCCGCTGGGGCGGCGTCGACCTGGCGCCTTATTACCCCGAGGGGGCGATGCCGGTGGTGCGCGGCGAGGCCGTGAACACTGCCACGACCTACGGCTACGACAGCGTCACGATGATGCAGGAAACCAAGACCACCGTCTGCCAGATCGAGCGGGCCACGGCCTGACCGACCCGGCCCACGACCTGAATCGCCCAGCCTTTCCAGGAGTTTCCGAATGGCTCGAATGAAGTTCATCTGCGACGCCGAGCGTTGCATCGAGTGCAACGGCTGCGTCACGGCCTGCAAGGCCGAGCACGACGTGCCCTGGGGCGTCAACCGCCGCCGGGTCGTGACCATGAACGACGGCCTGCCCGGGGAAAAAAGCATCCCGGTGGCCTGCATGCACTGCTCAGACGCACCCTGCATGGCGGTGTGCCCGGTCGACTGCTTCTACCGCACCGACGAAGGCGTGGTGCTGCACGACAAGGACACCTGCATCGGCTGCGGCTACTGCAGCTATGCCTGCCCCTTCGGCGCCCCGCAGTTCCCTGGCACCGGCACCTTCGGCCTGCGCGGCAAGATGGACAAGTGCACTTTCTGCGCCGGCGGCCCGGAGGACAACGCCAGCCGGGCCGAGTGGGACAAGTACGGCAGCAACCGCCTGGCCGAGGGCAAGCTGCCGGCCTGCGCCGAGATGTGCTCGACCAAGGCCCTGCTCGGCGGCGACGGCGACGTGGTCGCCGACATCTTCCGTACCCGTGTGCTGACCCGCGGCAAGGGCAGCGAGGTCTGGGGCTGGGGCACGGCCTACGGCAAGCCCGCGCAGGGAGGCGCGGCGCCCGCGGCCAAGCCCGAGGGGAAGCGTTCGTGAAGCGGGCCGTCGCCCTCGTCGGCGCAGCCCTCGTGCTGGCCGCCTGCACCGAGAAGCCCCAGACCGCCGGCCGCAAGGCCGATGGCAAGGCCTGGGAGATCAACGAGAAGGGCTACCTGGCCCCCGGCTGGCAGGGGGGTGACGCCACGGCCTGGAACAACCAGATCCGTGCGCGAAGCCAGGCTCAGAACGAGTACGCGCGCGCCACCACGCAGCCTTGATGGCCCTCAGCAGCGAAGGAGTCCCGATGCGAAACCGCTGGACCTGGATCCTGGCGCTCGGCGCCGCCGTCGCCGCGCTCGGCCTCGGCCAAGTCGCGGCAGCGCAGACCCCGCCCTCGGCTGCGGCCGCGCCGACGGCCTCTCCCGCACCCGAGCCCAAGCCGACCGACACCAACGCCGAGCGGGCGAAGACCCAGCCCGGCAACAACGCGCCGTTCTGGCGCGCGGTGCAGAACTCCGGCACCCAGGCCGGCACCACCAGCCTGCCCGGACCGGAGATGGGGCAGCTCATCCAGCGCTTCGTGCAGTACCCCGGCTCGCAGTTCACGACGGCCGGCGAAGCGTGGCGCCAGGTGCGCAACCGCTGGATCATCCCGTACGGCGGCTCGCTGATGTTCATCGCCGTGCTCGCGCTGGCCATCTTCTACTGGCGCCGCGGCGCCATGGGGGGTGATCACGGCGGCGCCGCGCCCGCCATCGAGCGCTTCACCCCGTTCGAGCGGGCAGCCCACTGGACCAACGCGATCGCGTTCGTGGTGCTGGCGGTCTCGGGGATCGTGATGGCCTTCGGCAAGTTCTTCCTGCTGCCGGTGATCGGCTCCACGTTGTTCGGCTGGATGAGCTGGGCGCTGAAGACCGTGCACAACTTCGTGGGGCCGCTGTTCGCCGTCTCGCTGGTGATCGTGCTGGTGACCTTCGTCAAGGACAACTTCATCACCAAGGTCGACATCACCTGGGTGAAGAAGGGTGGCGGCATGTTCGGCGGCGACGGCCACGAGGTGCCCTCGCACCGGTTCAACGCCGGCGAGAAGGGCGTGTACTGGTGGGGCGCCCTCGTGCCTGGACTGCTGGTGGTGTTCTCGGGCCTTTGGCTCGACCAGATCGTGCCCGGGCTGCCCGTGCTGCGCGGTGACATGCAGGTCGCGCACATGATCCACGCCGCTGCCGCCTGCATCATGATGACGGTGATCATCGGTCACATCTACATGGGCACGGTGGGCGTGCGTGGCGCCTACCGGGCGATGCGCACCGGCTGGGTGTCCGAGGCATGGGCCAAGGAGCACCACGAGCTCTGGTACCAGGACATCAAGGCCGGCAAGATCCCGGCCCGGCGTTCGCGGCCCGCCGACGATGCGGCGCCGATCGCCACGCCGCCCGCCCAACAGGCCTGACGAGAACGACCCCTGGAGCTTCCATGACGAAGAACACGCACCGCATCGCGTTCGCCATCGTCGCCTGCCTGGGCGCAGGTGCGGCTTTCGCCAAGC
>JBILNT010000141.1:0-9897 GCA_044374875.1 Rubrivivax sp. | reverse complement strand
GGTCGCCAGGTGCAGCCTGGCGCCGGCGGGCAGCGCCTCGGCCAGCACGAGCGCATTGGCGATGGGGCTGGCGCCCAGCGTGGGGTGATCGAGCGCGTAGACGCGGCCGCCATAGTGCGCGAACAGCGCCTCGATGCGCGGCAGGTGCCTCTGCCAGAGCTGGCCGAAGGTGCTGGCGGTATCGACGAAGGTGCCGTGCAGCAGCACGAGGATGGGGGCGTCGGCGGGCGGCACCTGGGCGACGCGCCGGCCGCTGCCCTTCAGCGGCGCCATGCCGCCCGCATCGAGCCGGTAGACGCCGGCCTCGACCTGCCCGTCGACCTTGGCGACCACGGCGCTGGCAGCGAAGTCGGCCGCGGCGTCGCGGCCGAGGCCGGTGACCACCTCGACGGCGGCCAGCAGTGCGTCGCCGAAACCGCTGCCGCGCGACGGCGCGCTGGCTTCCAGCCCGCGCCAGCGCAGTCGGGCGCCGACCTCGACCTCGTCGGGCTGCGCCGCGCCGGCGCTGCGGGCCGCGCCTGCCTGGGCCAGCAGCAGGTCGCGCGCGTTCTCCGGGTGCAGCACCAGCGCAGGGCCGCCCTGGATGCGCAGCACCACGACGTCCTCGCCGGGAACGGCCACCAACCGCGTCGCGGCGACACCCTCGCCGCGGCGTGCCGACACCCGCACCGCGTCCTTCAACTGCCCGGGCAGGCCCGCCGGCCGGGCGGCGGCGCCGCCGCGCGACGCCGGCCGGGCGCCAGGCACGACGAAGGTGATGGTTGCGGCGGGGGCATTGGCGGCCATGCGCAGCTCCTCGTCGCGCCGGGCGCGGCGCGGTGGCCGAGCATCGCCCCAACCGGGCGGGCGATCAAGGCGTACCCACCATCTGGGGGAGTGGGCGACGGGGGAGGGCTAGACTGATGCCCCCGACCCTGGACCCCACCCAAGATGGACTTCGGCGACAACGAGACCCTGGAGGCCGCCCGGCGGCGCAACGTGCACGACGCGCTGGCCGAGGACATCGGCCGCGGCGACTGGACGGCGATGCTGGTGCCCGCCGGCCGCCGCGTGCGCGCGCAGGTGGTGGCCAAGGAGCCCGCGGTGATCTGCGGCCGGCCCTGGTTCGACGACTGCATCCGCACGCTCGACCCCGGCGCCACGATGGCCTGGGACGTGGCCGAAGGCGAGCGCGTGGCCGCCGGCACCGTGGTCTGCCGCATCGAGGCCGATGCGCGCGCGCTGCTGTCGGCCGAGCGGGCGTCGCTCAACTTCCTGCAGATGCTCTCGTCGGTGGCCACCGTCACCCGCGAACACGTCGACGCCATCGCCGGCCTGTCGCCCAACCCCAGGGGCTGCGCGGTGCTGGACACCCGCAAGACCCTGCCGGGCCTGCGCCAGGCGCAGAAGTACGCGGTGCGCGTGGGCGGCGGCCAGAACCAGCGCCTGGCACTGTGGGACGGCATCCTCATCAAGGAAAACCACATCGCCGCGGCCGGCGGCATCGCCGCGGCGCTGCAGGCGGCCGCGGCGCTGAGCGCCGGCGTCACGGTGCAGATCGAGGTCGAGGACCTCGACGAGCTGCGCCAGGCGCTGGACGCCGGCGCCACCAGCGTGCTGATCGACGACTTCAGCCTCGAGGACATGCGGCGGGCCGTCGCGCTCAACGCCGGACGCGCGCTGCTCGAGGTCTCTGGCAGCGTGAACCTGGGCACCATCCGCGAGATCGCGGCCACCGGCGTGGACCGCATCTCGATCGGCAAGCTGACCAAGGACGTGCGCGCAGTCGACCTGTCGATGCGCGTGATCGGCTGACAGGCAGTCACGCCAGCCAGCCAGCCGGGCCCGCCGGCCTCAGCGCCGTTCCAGCAGCAGCGGCGTCAGCGCCAGCAGCCGCTGCAGCGCCTCGGCGGCCTGCAGCGCATCGCTGCGCGAGGCGTAGGGCCCCGCGTGCACGCGGAAGACGTCGCGCTCATCCTGCACCGCCACCCGCGGCGCCACGCCGTCGGCCTCGCGGCGCACGCGCTGCTGCAGTTGCACCGCGCCGTCGCGCTGTCGGAACGCGCCGAGCTGCAACCAGAAGCCCTCGCCGGCCGGCTGGGCGGTCGCTGCGGGCGCGGGCACGGCCGGGGCGGCCGTCCGCTCGGCCAGCAGCGCCATCAACGGGTCGGCGGCACGGGCGGCGCCCGGCGCGGGCGTGGCCGGCACGGCCGGCTCGGCCACCACCGGCGGCGGCTCGACGAGCGTGCGATCGCGCCGCCAGACGCCGGCACGGATCTCGTCGTGCGTCAGGCGCTCGACCACCACCGGCGCCACGCCGCCCAGCACGCCCAGGCGCAGCGCCGCGGTGTAGCTGAGGTCGATGACCCGGCCGGGGTGGAAGGGCCCGCGGTCGTTGACCCGCACGATGATCTCGCGCCCGTTGGCCGGGTTGCGCACGCGGGCGTAGCTCGGCAGTGGCATCGTCTTGTGGGCGGCCGTCATCGCGTACATGTCGTAGGGCTCGCCGCTGGCCGTGGGCCGGCCGTGGAACTTGCGGCCGTACCAGGACGCCAACCCGGTCTCGCGCAGCGGCACGTCGCCGACCAGCGGCGCGTAGCGCTGGCCGAGCACCTCGTAGGGCTTGTTCGGGCCGCCGCTGCGCAGCGGCTCGACGCGGGGCTCGGCGTCGGGCACCCGTTCCAGGCCCTCGGGAACGCGGGCCTCGGGACCGTCGCGCCCCGGCCAGGGCCCGGCCGGCGCCACCGGTGCCCGCGGCGGGCCGCTGGAGCAGCCAGCCAGCACGGCGGCGGCCATCACGATCGGCAGCAGGCGGTGGCAATTCGGCGGCATGGGGTTCGCGGAAGTTCCTCCCGGCGGGTGCACCGGCGGCGGGATGGTCGTCAATGTAGGGCCCGGCCGTCAAGCGGGGCGATGCCCGCAGCGACCGCAAGGCTGCCCGGGAGAACGCGGGTCTGCCTCGGGCATTGCGGCGCTCCCTCGGGCGGCCGGGGCAGGCCAGGCCCGGACCCCGGGGCTCAGTACGACCTCGGCAGGCCCAGCACGTGCTCGGCGATGTAGCTGAAGATCATGTTCGTCGACACCGGCGCCACCTGGTAGAGGCGGGTCTCGCGGAACTTGCGCTCGACGTCGTACTCGGCCGCGAAGCCAAAGCCGCCGTGCGTCTGCAGGCAGGCGTTGGCGGCCTCCCAGGAGGCCTTGGCGGCCAGGTACTTGGCCATGTTGGCCTCGGCACCGCACGGACGCCCGGCGTCGAAAAGGGCGCAGGCGCGCCAGCGCATCAGGTCGGCGGCCTCGGTCTCGACGTGGGCCTCGGCGATCGGGAACTGCACGCCCTGGTTCTGCCCGATCGGGCGCCCGAAGACGATGCGCTCGCAGGCGTAGCGGCGTGCCTTGTCGACGAACCAGCGGGCGTCGCCGACGCACTCGGCGGCGATCAGCGTGCGCTCGGCGTTCAGGCCGTCGAGGATGTAGCGCAGGCCCTGGCCCTCCTCGCCGACGAGGTTCTCCGCCGGCACCTCCAGGCCGTCGAGGAAGACCTCGTTCGTCTCGTGATTGACCATGTTGCGGATCGGCCGCACCGTCATGCCGCGGCCCAGCGATTCGCGCAGGTCGACCACGAACACGCTCAGGCCCTCGCTGCGCCGCTTCACCTCGGCCAGCGGCGTGGTGCGCGCCAGCAGCACCATCAGGTCGGAGTGCTGGATGCGCGATGTCCAGACCTTCTGCCCGTGGACGACGTAGCGGTCGCCGCGGCGCACGGCCACCGTGCGCAGCTGCGTGGTGTCGGTGCCGGTCGTGGGCTCGGTGACGGCCATGGCCTGCAGGCGCAACTCGCCGCTGGCGATGCCGGGCAGCCAGCGGCGCTTCTGCGCCTCCGAGCCGTGGCGCAGCAGCGTACCCATGTTGTACATCTGGCCGTGGCAGGCGCCGGCGTTGCCGCCCGAGCGGTTGATCTCCTCCATCACCACCGAGGCCTCGGCCAGCCCCAGCCCGGCGCCGCCGTAGGCCTGCGGGATCAGCGCAGCCAGCCAACCCGCCTTCGTGAGGGCATCGACGAAGGCCTCGGGGTAGCCGCGCGCCTCGTCGACGGCCTGCCAGTAGGCCGGGCCGAAGCGGGCACAGAGGTCGCGCACCGTCTCGCGGATCTCGCGGTGAGCGTCGTCGGGCGGCAGGGCAGGCGTTTCGCGGGTCATGGTCTCGAAAGGGGCGGCGGCAGGGCCGTACGATGGCACGGGCGGCGCATGTCGACCATCGGGCCTCGAGGATCGTGACGGGCCGGGTCGGCGGGTGCTACACTCCGGCCTGTTTTCCCCGCCAGGAGGGCGCCTGTTGAAATCGGCGCACCCACCTCCACATGCGAGGAGATCAGATTGATCTCCCTCCTTCGCCAGATGTTCTGACCGCCCCGACGGTCGCGATGGTCTGGCGGCTTGCGGCCCGCAGCGAGTGACCCTGCAGGCCAGCAGCCGGACCGAGTTCGCCCCCGTCGCCAGCGCGCCCCGCGCGCTGCCCCAGCAGTCAGACCCGGCCACCGCCACGAAGGCGGCCACGGCCCCGAAGGATCTTCATTCACGCTCCCACCCAGGTCGGGAAGTACCTCGTCTCTCCCCTGACCCGACTCGACGACGCCGGTCGTCACCGCGCCTCGGTTTCCATCCGGTCCGGCCGCGGCAGCGCCACGCATGACCGCGTGATGCGCTTCGTCCCCGAATTCGACACCGCCGCCGAAGCCGCGAGCTTCGCCCTGGCGCAGGGCATCGCCTGGATCGGCGCGGCCCCGTCCTCCGCCTACCGCACCGCCACCCCGAAGGAGCAATCCCCATGGCCAAGGAAGAACTGATCGAGATGCACGGCGTCGTCAACGAGATCCTGCCGGATTCGCGATTCCGCGTGACGCTGGACAACGGGCACCAGCTCGTCGCCTACACCGGCGGCAAGATGCGCAAGCACCACATCCGCATCCTCGCCGGCGACAACGTCTCGCTCGAGCTCTCGCCCTACGACCTGAGCAAGGGCCGCATCACCTTCCGCCACCTCGAGCGCCGCGGCCCGCCGCCGAGCTCGCGGCCGGCGCCCCGTCGCTGACACCCGCACCGAATTCCGCGGCCTCGTGCCGCGAACCCCGCACCATGGCCGCCGATCTCCGGCGGCCAGGCGCACGCTGAGGCAGCTGCCGCAGCGAATCTCTACCCGCGCAAGACGCAAGGAAAGCAAGACATGGCTACCGAAACCGGCACCGTCAAGTGGTTCAACGAAGGCAAGGGCTTCGGCTTCATTGCCCCGGACAATGGCGGCAAGGACCTGTTCGCCCACTTCAAGGAAATCCAGGGCACGGGCTTCAAGACCCTGGCCGAGAACCAGCGCGTCGAGTTCGAGGTGACGCAGGGCCAGAAGGGCCCGCAGGCCTCGCGCATCCGCGCGCTCTGACACTCGGGCACACGCCGAGACGGGGCACACGGTCGGGCGCCTGCTGGCGCCTGGGACTGATGCTCCCGGGGTGAGCCGGCAAGGCCGGACGCCTCGAACCCCGAAAGGGGCCCGGGAGACACCCGGAAATGACGAAGGCCGCTGTTCACACAGCGGCCTTTGCTTTTGGTGCCTGGCGCGACCGGCAAGAATCGAACTTGCGACGCGGCCTTCGGAGGGCCGCATGATATCCACTTCACCACGGTCGCCGCGGGACCGCGCATTGTAGCCCGGGCGCACGGCGCGCCGCGGCAGCGCGGCCGCGAGTCGGGGGCGACCCCTATAATTCGCCGGTTTTGCCCGCCTGCCACGCGGGTGCCGTTCCATCCCGAGGAAGTCATGAGCGATTCGCACGACAGCAGCGCCCCCCACGAAGGTCCGATCAAGACCCCGAAGCAACTGGTCTGGACCGTCATCGCCTCGTTCGTGGTGCCGATCGTGGTCATCATCCTGCTGGTCAACTTCATCGTCGCCGACGAGAAGCCCGCCGCGGGCAGCGACGGCCTGGGCGCCGAAGCGGTTGCCCAGCGGCTCGCGCGCGTCGGACGCGTGGAACTGAAGGACGCCTCTGCACCGGCCGTGATCCGCACCGGCGAAGAGGTCTACAAGGCGGCCTGCACGGCCTGCCACGCCGCCGGTGCCGCCGGCGCCCCCAAGACCGGCGACACCGGCGCCTGGAGCCCGCGCCTGACGCAGGGCTACGAGGCGCTGCTGGCATCGGTGATCAAGGGCAAGGGCGCGATGCCGGCCCAGGGCGGCGGCGACTACTCCGACTACGAGATCGGCCGCGCGGTGGTCTACCTGGCCAACCAGGGCGGCGGCAAGTTCGCCGAGCCCAAGGCACCCGCCGCTGCCGCCTCCGGCGCCGCCAGCGCCCCGAAGTGAGCCCCGACCCGGCAGGGTCGCCCTCACCTTCATGAAGAGCCGCCTGCGGGCGGCTTTTTCGCGCCTGCGGCTCGGCTCAGTGCGCCGGCCGCAGCACGTAGCCGAAGCGCGCTGGCATGGCGTCGAAGGCCATCTCCGCCGGCGACCACAGACCCTGCTCGACCGCCGCCGCAGCCGTCTCCATGTCGAGGCTGTGGACGAGCCCGAAACCGATGTCGGTGTCGAGGAACAGCCGCCCGGCTTCGTCGAGCCAGGCCGAGCGCACAGCGGCCGGCTGGCCGGTGTGCGAGACGACACCCGGCACCCCGCCACCGCCGGCCGGCTCGTGCAGCCGCCAGACGTGCGGCGCCGCCTCCAGCTCCACGTAGACGCGCTGCGGCCCGTTCTGGAAGTACCAGCAGCCGTGCTCGTCGTGCACGTAGTTGCGGTGGATGAACTCGCGCAGCTTGTCGTGCTCGATGCGGCTGCCCTTGACGCGCGGGAACGGCCCCGCGGCCTGGATGCGCTCGTCGCGCATGTACCAGTCGCCACGCGCATCGAGCGCGAGCCAGCCCCAGCAGTGGGGCACGTGGGGCCACTTGAGCAGCGCCGCCTTGACGATCTCGTCCATGGGCACGGACCTTAGCGCAACGCGGACCTCACGGCAGCGCCAGCAGCCACCACACCAGTGCGGGCACCACGGCCAGGAAGGCCAGGCCGAAGACGAGGTAGTTGCCGGTGGCGGGGTCGAAGTCGGCGCGGACCTTGCGCCATGGCTTGCGCATCAGCAGCATCCCGATCGCGATGTCGAACCCGGCCATGAAGGCCGCGAGGCCGGCGCCCAGCGCGAGGTGGGCCGCCAGCCCGTGCAGCCCGATGCCGGGCACCCACCACAGGCAGATCGCGAAGGCGAGCAGCGAGCCCGTCAGCGCGCTGAGCTTGATCGCCCGTTCCTTGCCGATGCGCGGCACGACCAGCACCGTGCGCGCGATGCCGTGCAGCGTCTCGGCGCAGGCCAGCATCACGCACAGCGAGAGGATGCGCAGCGCAACGTCGGGTGTCATCACGCCGGCTGGCCGCGGCTGCAGGCGGCGATGCGTGCGGGGGGCGGCGACGCTGGCGGGCTCATCCTGGGCGGACGATAGGGCGCAGCGGCGGTGCCGGAGTCAGCGCAGCCTCGGCTCCAGCGCGTGCAGCGGCTGGCAGGCACGGCGCCGCCGGGCGCGCGGCCCGTCACTCCGGTCGGGTGAGGTACTCCAGCGCCCAGTAGTGCGCCCAGGTGCGGTG
Source organism: Rubrivivax sp. (assembly GCA_044374875.1). Taxonomy (GTDB): domain Bacteria; phylum Pseudomonadota; class Gammaproteobacteria; order Burkholderiales; family Burkholderiaceae_C; genus Rubrivivax. The sequence goes on along the minus strand of JBILNT010000141.1, from coordinate 2,298 downwards.
TCGCACTTCGTGCCCCACGCCGGCCACCGTGTCGAGCAGTTCGTCGCGCGTGGGGAAGTTCTTCATCACGCGGTGCGCTGAGCCGTCAAGCCAGCGCTCGATCTCGCGCAGGTCGGCCTGGCGCTCGGGCTTGCGGTAGACCTCGTCGTACTCGCGGGCGCGGGCGGCGTAGTAGTCCTGCATCGCGGCGTCGGTCATCGGGGCCTCAATCCTGCGGAGGCGCCACGACCTCGAGCTTCAGGCGGTCGGGGTCCTCGCAGAACACCGCGTAGTAGCCCGGGCCGCCGGCCCACGGGTGCCGGTCCTCGTAGAGCAGGGTGTGGCCCGAGGCCTTCACCCAGCGCGCGATCTCGTCGACCTGCGCCCGCGACGCGCCACGGAACGCGAGGTGGTTGAGCCCGATGCGCTTGCGGTGGTAGCCCGCGCCGAGGTGCTCGGGCGCGGCGGGCAGCAGGCAGAAGTAGGTTTCGTCGGCGCCGCGCACGTAGTTCATGCCGCCTGACCAGTGCTCGGCCGCGTAGCCGAGGAAGGTCATGAACGGCGTCCAGAACGCGGTGGAGCGGTCGAGGTCACTGACGTAGAGCTCGACGTGGTGAAGCATGGCGACCCTTCCTGTGCCCGGATCCTCGTTGCCAGAGGAGGTCTCCCCGCAATGCCTTGGCAGGAACCATCTGGGCCAGTTGCGCCTCGGTCAGGGGCTGCGTGTCCGGGTCGGCCTTGGCAGCGGCGGTGATCTTGCAGTCCTCGGCCACGCCAGGCATCCGGATCGGCGTCTTGTTCGAAGACTTGGACATATCGTCTGACCTCTCGTCGGTTAGCGCGCGCAGGCTGATCACCCTGCGCACGTCGCCGCGATCGACGAAAGCGACGTAGTACAGGATGGAAGTCCGAGGCGCGAGAGCCAGGATTCGCATCTCCCCGTAATCTCGCCTGTCATCGATCCACAGCAGAGCGGCGTCTCAATCGAGCTCTCGCGCCAGCGACAGGTAAAGGGACACGCCATGCTTGCGGAGGTTGAGCTAGGCATCACACTCGTCCCCGCCAGTAGCCTGGCTTGCGCCTGAAGGGGGCGACAGCGAGGATCACAATCGAGTCTGCGGTCTCACGGTAGACGATCGAGAGTGGGAAGTCCTTTGGGAATACCCGTCGAGTGTCATGCCGGTGCGGGCTTCCTATACCTGGCATCGACGCCACCAGTCTTGTAGCCGACTCGACCTGATCGAAGAATCTCGCTCCCAGACCTGCGACTCGCTCTTCGTAGTACGCGACCTGCGCCAGAAGCTCAGCCACCGCTTCCGGATGAAAGCTGACAGGCTTCACTGGCCCAGCGCGCGCCTCACGGTGGCGAAGACCTGACCTGCGGGAACCAGCTCCACGGTGCCCCGCTCAACTTCTTCGACACGCCGACGGAGCTCGACATCCCAGGCGGCCCCCACGTCACGGTCATGGGGATCAAGGCTGGCAAGCAACTCCTCGGCGAGGCGTGCCCGGTCCTCTGGAGCTAGGGCCTTTGCCTGGGCCGAAAGTTCGGCAATCGGGTCGTGCATGGCGATCACCAGTTGGTCAAGGTGGCAGTCTACGCCCGCCTACGAGAGGAGAGTGCGTGGAATACCCAACGTTTGACCCTGAATCCGGCAGTTACCCAGTAGCCGGCAACGCCGGGGGTGGCTGCTGTTGCCCGACGACGGGTGCAATGCGGGCGCTGATGCAGCGAAGCAGGCAGCCCCAGCGATCGAGGTCCTTGAACTGCTCCGCAGCAGCCCTGACGCGGCCCAGCAGCCTGCGCAGCCAGCCGCCCGGCGGCGCCGGGCCGGTGGGCCGCGGTAGCGGGCGCGGAATCCGACGCCTCGGCAAACAGACCGCTACCGAAATGCCGGCAGTGCGGAAGGGGGGTGGGTCATGGACGCGGAGCCAGGTGGCTCGTTTCGCTGTGGCTACTTCCGCGAGCGATACGCTGACAGCAGAGCATCGGCGACGGCCACTACAGCCACCACGGCGGCACCGCTGGCGGTGCCTTTGGCGACGTGAACAAGGACGACTGAAGCGAAGCCGCCGACCATCTGAGCTGACATGGCGGCGACAAGAGAAATTGCGCCGCACACCACTGCGAGAGTGATGCGTGCTCGCTGCGAATTCGACCCAAAAAACGCAGTTGCAGTCGAAGAGCGAGAGGGCTCAGAGCCCGAGAGGCATTTGATTTGCGCCGCCGGCTGTGCTTCGCGCGGCTGACACGGCGATGCAAGCGCCGCGAAGCGAGTCGCCGGCGCGTGAAGTGCCATCTGGGACGTTCTGGGGTCT
>JBILNT010000241.1:0-4382 GCA_044374875.1 Rubrivivax sp. | reverse complement strand
CCATGAACCTCAGGAAGCCCGTACCGGACGCCCAGTTGAGCCTGTTGTAGTGGAAATTTTGGAACGGTTTCCAAGGAAATCAGTCACTTACAACGCTTCGTGTCGAACTCGGGTGGCCTGCAACCCGTAGCGGCAGTCATTGGCCAGCGGGTGGCGAAGCTCGTGGCAGCCATTGCGGCGACGCGCTCGCCGCCGATGGCGGCCCGGGTGTCCCTTTGCAGGGCCGCGGCGCGACTGTGCCAGTCGGTCAGTTGGCTCAAGGGCTCACTCCTTGGGTGCCAGGGTTCGGGGTCCGACTCACTCGGCGGGAAGCATGGATCGCACGCGGTCCGCGATGGCCAGCCCCAGGCGACGGTGGTCATCCGCGTCCAGATGAACCCGATCGGGTCCGCTGACGGGCGTGGCCGCGCCACCGTCGAAGGTGTGCAGGCCTTGTGTCCGTGCCAGGCGTTCGAACGTTGGGGCCAGTTCGCGCGATGCCTGCCAGAGGGCCGGCCAACCCGGCACTTCCGGCCGGACGCTGGCATCGCCGCCCAGCGGGGGCGGACATACCAGCAGCATCTGCGGCACGCGGCCGGGCGTGAAGGCGGTCGCGCCGCGCACCAGGGCTTGCGCCACGTGGACGCCGGCCTGCGCAATCTCGTCCACCGGTCGCGGCGGCACGATGGCGAGGTCGTTGGTGCCCAGCATCACGATCACCAGGTCCAGCGGCGCCTGGCTCAGGCCGGCCGCTTCCGCATGCTGCAGGCCGTTCAGGGCCGAGGGTGCGACGCGATCGACGATCGGCATATCGGTGTCGGCATCCCGGTCCGTGCGGCGGCCGGGGATCGCGTCCACCAGCACCTGCACGCTGCTGCCGAGCCTGGCCTGCAGGATGCCCGGCCAGCGCTGCGTGTCCGGCAGGCGCGACGGGTTGCCGGAAGCCGCGTCGGTGACGAAGCCCCAGGTGTTGGAGTCGCCGTATGCCAGCACGCGCAGCGGCCGGGACCATGGCACGTCGACCATCGTCAGGCTCCTTCGGGTCTCTCGTCCAGCGGGCCGCGGCTTCGCCGCTCGAGGCTGCGCACGATGGCCCGGTGACGCCGGGAGGTGATCGGATAACGCCAGGCCACGATGGCGCCGGCAATGATGAACATCGCCGGCATCGCCAGGCCCACGAAATGGATGCCGAAGGCGGCGGTCGCGTCGTAGCTGTCCTGGCCGGGCTTGAAGCCGAACAGGCTCACCACCCAAAGCGCCCCCGCCGCCGCACCGCCACCGAACAGCTTGAGCGTCATCTGCGTGATGGCGACCATCGGCCCGGCAGCCCGGTTGCCGGAGCGCAGGGCCTCGTAGTCGGCGAGGTCGCCCACCAGCGACATCGGCACCACCAGCGAGCCGGCCACGGTGGCCGCCACCAGCATCCACAGGCCCACGATGATGGGCACCAGGTGCGGCATGCCCGGTGCCAGTACCAACTGGGCGAGCAGCACGCCGGCCAGGCAGCTCATCGACACCGCCCACACGTGATGCTTCTCGTGGCGCTTGAGGATCCACTGCAGGGCCGCCAGCCCGGCCATCGCGGCCCACACGCCGAACAGGCTCTGCAGCGGCACCGCCTCGCCCGCCTCGAGGTAGGAGTCGATGCGCATGAAGTCCAGCCCGAACATGAACCCCGTGCCCAGTTCCCACAGGATCAGCACCACCAGCACGCGCTGCAGCGGCCCGTTGCGCAGCACGAGGTCCAGCATCTGGCGCAGCGAGACGCGTTCGATGGGGACCAGCGTGTCGCCGGTGGGCGCCCAGCGCCAGGCGCACAGCAGCACGAGCGGCGTGACGGCAGCGAGGATCCAGGCAGTGACCTGCAGCGACTCGAAGGTGATGCGGTTGGACGTCAGGAACCACAGCAAAGGCACCAGCGCGTACATCTCCTTGCCGGCGATCGAGGCCCAGGTCTGGTAGCTGGCGCAGCGCGCGCGCTCGCGGTAGTCGCTGGTGATTTCTGTGGCCCAGGCCCCGTAGGCCACCTCGGTCAGCGAGCCGGCCAGGGTGGCCAGCGACAGCCACACGGCCAGGTAGACGAGGCTGGCGCCCTCGGGCGGCACGTAGACGAACCAGGTGGCCACGCTGCCCAGCGCGACGCCCAGCATCACCAGCGGCTTGCGGCCGTGGCGGGCGTGCCGGGTTGCGTCGGAGACCAGGCCGATCGGGATCTGCAGCAGCACTTCGACCGTGCGCATGACGAACAGGATGCCGGCGATGTCGGCCAGGTCGAGCTGGAAGCGCTGTGCATAGAGCGCAGGGATCACGTAGGCCGCGGCACGGAACAGGAACAGCAGCGCCGACGGGGCGGCGAAGGCCGCCATCTGGCGCACCGACAGCAGTGGGGAGGACGCGGCCATGGCGGGTGTCCTATTCCGGAATGCCGGGCCAGGCGGGTGCTGCCGTACCCGGAACGGTGTCCAGGTCGATGGTCGGCAGTTCCAGGAAAGATGCCCGCGGCGCGTCGTGGAAGACGGTCTGCCGCGCCACGCGCGGCGGCGCGGTGTTCGTCGTCACCGGCTCGCCGGTGCCCGGATTCGGGAAGGTCTCGGGGAAGGAACTGCAGCAAACGCTCAGGCGCAGCCGGTGCCCGGGCTGGAAGACATGGCCCAGGGCCCCGAGTTCCAGCACGATCTCCATCGGCTCGCCCGGCACCACGGGCAAGTCCCGGTCGATGCCGCCGCGGGCCACCAGGCGCAGCCGCGCCGCGCTGTGCATGCCCAACCGCATGCCGCGGCCATCGGGGCTTACGTCTTCCAGGCGGCAGAAGAAGTCGGCGTCCAGCGCATCGGTGGCGACGTGCAGCACGATGCGGGCTTCACCCAGCACGGCCAGGGGCTCGCGAAGGGGCTCACTCAGGTAGACCAGCACGTCGGGGCGGTCGATCATCGGCGCCAGGTCGCGGGGCCACTCGCGTACGGTGCGTGGCACGCCGTCGGCATCGGGCAGGTGCGAGCTCACCGGGTTCATGGGATCGTGCACGATGAGGTCCGCCGGCTCCTGGGCCGGTGCCTCGAACGACAACCGCCCGTCGCCGCCCAGCCCCTGCGCACGGCCGCGGCTGCGCAGGTACAGGCGCCGAGCCTGCGCGAACGCAGGAGGGAAGTCGGCGCTGTCGATCCAGCGGTCGGCGCCGGTCAGGTACAGCCGCGCCTGCGGCATCTCGAAGCGGCCCCGGCTCTCGAGGTGGTGGTCGAAGAAGGCGCGCACCAGCTCGCGGGCCTCGAAGAAGCCGTGCGGCGGCAGCGCCAGGTCGCCCAGAGGGTTGATGGGCTGGCCGGTCTCGTAGGCGTGGCCGCCGTCGGCCGCGCCGTGGTGGTTCCACGGCCCGACCACCAGGTGCTGCCTCTGCCGCGCCGTCGACGCCCGGCGCATCGACTGGAAGTGCTTGACGGTGCCGCCCAGGCAGCCGTCCTGCCAGCCGCTGAAGGCCAGAGAGGGTACGTCGACGCGCGCGTAGTCGGCGTCGGTGAACTCCAGCGCGGCCAGGTGCGGGTCGCGCAGGCGATGCGTGGCCATGTCGCGGTAGACCGGCAGCACCTGCCCGGTGACCACCTCGTCGGCCGTGATCACCGGCCGGTGAGTCAGCAGCGCGTGCCAGTCGACCTCCGGGCCCTCCACCAGCGGTGGTCCCTGGCGCGTGCGCGATCCCCATTGCAGCGAGTGCTCGAACGAGAAGATGCCGCCGCGCCAGGTGATGTCCTGGTTGCCGCCGGCCGCGCTGGCGCTGGGCGACATCGCCGCCAGGTGCGGTGGCCGCTCGCGCGCCGCGTACCAGGGGTTGGTGCCGGTGTAGGAGGCGCCGCGCATGGCCACGCGTCCGTTGCAGAAGGCTTGCGCGGCCAGCCACTCGATGGCGTCGTGGGTGTCGCGGCCCTCGTTGGCCATGAAGGCGAAGGTGCCGCCGGAGTCGCCCTTGCCGCGGCAGTCGGCGATGACCATGGTGTATCCGTGAGCCATCCAGAAGGGGGCTTCGTTGCGGAAGCTCAGCCCCTGGGGCCCGCGGTTGTAGGGCGTGATCTCCAGCACCAGCGGCCGCGGCGCGGCCGGGTCCGGCGTGAAGACGTCGGCGGCCAGGGCCACGCCGTCGCGCATCGGGATGTGCACGGTGAGCGCGGCGGGGGTGTGGGTGTCTGTCAGGTTCATGGCGTCTCAGCGCTCCGGGATCGCTTGCGAGGCGAGCAGGGTTTCCCAAGTGCGGCCCTCGTCCATCGACAGCTCCCAGAGCTGCCGGATCGAGCCGTCGGCCTGCGGTTGCCAGCTCATGCGGTGCAGGCCGACGCGGCCGTCGAAGAAGGCGTTGCGCCCGGTCAGCACGAGGCGGCCGTCCTCGACGCGCCCGGCGAGCCGGAGCGAGTGGC
>JBILNT010000211.1:0-5525 GCA_044374875.1 Rubrivivax sp. | reverse complement strand
TGGCCGTCGTCGTTGACGAACACGCGCTGCCAGGTCTGCGTGTGGCGGTCGTACCAGGTGGTGGCCTCGCCCTGGCCGGCGATGGCGCCGCGCCAGTGCCCGCGCAGCATGCACCCGGCGAGGACGGGCTCCACGCGCAGTTCCCCGGCGAGCTCGCCGCTGCCGGCAACGACGCGGAAGCGCCCGATGGTGTAGTCGAGCTGGCGGTACTCGGCGGCGCGGCAGAGCTTGCCGGGCGCCGGGTCGGTACGGGCGGGCTGGCCGTGGGTCGCGGCGGCGCCGAGCAGCGCGGCGAGCGTGGCGACGATGCGGGCTGCCATGGGCGTCCTTGTCTGCGTGGTCGGTGCGGCGCGTGGGTGGGCTCAGCCCCACAGCGCGGGTGGCGGGGGGAACAGCCAGCCGTCGCGCACGTCGAGCCGGGGCTCGCGGTCGCGACCGAGGTGGGCACAGCCCGCATCGACGCACAGCGCGCCGTGCGCCAGCAGGTACAGCGGTGCCATCGCCAGCGAGGTGCCGCCGTTGGAGCCCACCATCCACGGCAGACCGCGCCTTGCGGCCTCGTCGACGAGCGCCAGCGCCTCGCCAAGGCCGCCGGTCTTGTCGAGCTTCACGTTGATCATCTGGTAGCGGCCGGCGACCTGTGGCAGCGAGGCCCGGTCGGTGCAGCTCTCGTCGGCGCAGAAGCGCAGGCCGGTCGGCGGGCGCGGCAGGTCGCCGTCGGCACCGGGCGGCAGCGGCTGCTCGAGGATGGTCACGCCGCGGCGGGCCGCAAGCGGCAGCAGAGCAATGAGTTGCGCGCGGCTCCAGCCGCCGTTGACGTCCGCCAGCAGTTCCGTGCCGGGGCAGGCGGCGGCGACGGCCTCGATGCGTTCTGCGTCGTGCCCGTCGCGGCGTCCGAGCTTGATCTTCAGTCGGGCGCGGCCGCGATGGCGCGCCGCGGCATCGGCCATCGCCGCGGGGGTGTCGAGCGCCACCGTGGGGATGAGCGGCACCGGCGGCGCCTCGCCGACGCGCTCGGCCAGCACGGGGTCGAGCTGCCAGGCGCGCACGCCGCGCGTTTTCGCCTCCAGGTCCCACAGCGCGCAGTCCAGCGCGTTGCGCAGCGGCAGGCAGGGCAGTTGCCGGGTGATGCGCGTGCGATCCAGCCCTTCCACCCAGCCAGGCTCGCGCGCGCGGCGCAGCAGTTCGGCCTGCGCCTCCAGCCCGACCGTCTGCTCGTGCTCGTGCGGCTCGCACTCGCCGCGGCCGGCGGCATCGCCCTCGCGCAGCTCGACCGTCAGCGCGAGGCTGTCGTGGAACACGTGGCGCGCGATCGCGAAGGGCTCGCGCAGCGGCCAGCGCTCGAGCTCCACGGTCAGGCGGCGCGAATCACCATTCATGGCAAGCCCCGCCGGATGAAGTCCGCCGCCCGCTCGCCGATCATCGTCGCCGGGGCGTCGAGGTTGCCCGAAGGGATGGCGGGCATCACCGAGGTGTCGGCCATCGGCACGATCTCGAGCTCCGCCTCGGTGTCGTCGTGCGCCAGCTCGCCGGCTGGGGTCGAGCGGCCGCTGCCGCGATGGTCGAACATCACCAGCCGCCAGACCTGCTCATCGTGCTCATAGCGCCAGCAGTCCCCCGTCGACGGGCATCACGATGCCGGTGACGTAGCTGGCCATCGCCGAGACCAGGAACGCGACCGGTCCCGCCAGTTCGGACGGATCGCCGAAGCGCCCCAGCGGCACGCGCGACATCGCGGCGGCGCGCCGGGCGGGATCGGCCCGCGTTCCCGAGGTCATCTCGGTCTCGAACCAACCGGGGGCCACGGCGTTGACGCGCACGCCGTCGGCGGCCAGCTCGATCGCCAGCGAGCGGGTGTACTGCGCGATCGCCGCCTTCGACACCGCATAGGCCGAGGCGTGGGGCTGCAGCCCCACCAGCGCCTGCACCGAGACCACGTTGACGATGACGCCGCGCGTGCGGCGCAGGTCGGGCAGCAGGGCCTCGGTGGCCCTCATCGTGCCGTCGAGGTTGACACCGAGCACGCGCCGCCACGCCTCCTGGTAGCCCGGTTCGCCGGCACTGCCGCGGGCCTCGACGCCGGCGTTGTTTACCAGCACGGAGGCCACCAGCCCGGCACGCGCCAGTTCCTCGCGCACGGCCAGCGCCGACGCCGCATCGGCGATGTCCCAGCGGACGGCGATCGCGTCCGCGCCGGCGCGGCGCAGTTCGTCGGCGGTGTCTTCAGCGGCAGCACCGTCGATGTCGGCGGCCACGACCGTGGCGCCCAGCGCCGCGAGTCCGCGGGCGATGCCGCGGCCGTTGCCCCGGCCGGCGCCGGTGACCACGGCGACGCGGCCCTCAAGCGACGGGATCTGCTGTGGGGGCATGGCTTGGGGTGTCCTGCCAGTTCGGGGTGGCGGGCGATGCGGGCTGGACCCCCAGCGCGTGGCGCGCGGCCAGCCAGCCGAAGGTCAGCGCCGGGCCGAGGGTGATGCCCGCCGAAGGATAGTGACCGCCGAAGAGACTGTGCGCGGCATTGCCGGCTGCGTACAGGCCGGTGACTGGCTCGCCGTCGGCTGCCAGCACCCGCGCATCGCCGTCGGTGGGCAGGCCGAGGAAGGTGCCGATGTCGCCCGGCACCACCTTGACGGCGTAGAAAGGCACCTGCCGCAGCGCGCCGAGCGCCGGGTTGGGGCCGTGCGACGCGTCGCCGTAGCGGTGCTCGAAGACGGTCTCGCCGCGCCTGAAGTCGGGGTCGCTGCCCTGCGCCGCGTGCTCGTTGAAGCGGGCGATCGTCCGCTCCAGCGCTTCGGCGCCCACGCCGATCCGCCGCGCCAGCTCGGCCCAGCTGCGGCCCCGCACGAGGTAGCCGCTGTCGAGGTGGGCGCCGATGGGCGAGGGGAAGGGCCGCACCGCGCCGAGCCCGTAGCGGCGCAGCGCGCGGTGGTCGGCCAGCAGCCAGGCGTGGCCGAAGCTGCGCTCGAGCATCCCGGTGACGAACTCGTGATACGAGAGCGACTCGTTGACGAAGCGTTCGCCATCGGGCCCGACTGCCACGATGCCGGGGCGGCCGCGGTCGCTGAAGTGGGGAAAGGGTGCCGCCTCCCCCGACGCCCGCGGCACCATCGACACGGGCGCCCAGGCCGCGGGCCGGCAAGGGGCTTGCGGCGGGCACACGCCCAGCGGCTGGGCCAGCGCGAAGGCGTCACCCGTCGTGCCCTCGGGCGGCAGGGCCTGGTGGGGCAGGCCCGCGCGGACATGAGCGAAGTGCTCGGCGCGCCGTGCCGCGCTGCCCGAGAACCCCCCGGTGGCCAGCACCACGCCGCAGCGCGCCGGCAGGCGATGCACCGTGTCGCCCGCGACGTACTCGACCCCCCGCACCGATCGGCCCGCGGTCAGGAGGGATAGAACCGTGGCTCCGGTGTGCACTTCGACGCCGCGCTCGCGCAGCGTGGCGAGCAGGCGACCGACCAGCGCGTTGCCGTTGGTCAGTCGGGTACCCCTGGGGTGACCGGCGAGCCGGTCGAGCCAGCCTCGGCCGATCAGGCGTGCGGCCTTCCAGGCGGAGGACGCATTGCGCCCGGCCGCCAGCAGGTGGGGCAGGTCGAGCCGGGTGCACACCGAGGTGCCGCCGAAGATCAGCGCGTTGCGCAGCGGCGGACGCAGGCGCGCGAAGTCCGGGCCCAGGACCCGGCCGTCGAACGGCAGCACGGCCAGCGAGCGCCCCCCGTGCAGCGCGCCGGGCAACTGCGAGTGGTAGTCGGCAGACAGCGGCATCAGCGCGTAACGCAGGCGCGTCTCGCGCTCGAACCAGGCCAGGGCTTCGGGCGCGGCGGCAAGGAAGGCGCGGGTGCGCGCCTCGTCCAGGGTGTCGCCGAGCAGCGCACGCAGGTAGGTCAGCACCGCCTCGCTCGAGTCCGCGATGCCGGCCTCGCGGGCCTGCCGGCTGCCCGGGACCCAGATCTCGCCGCCCGACAGCGCGCTGGTGCCGCCGATGGCGTCGGTCTTCTCCAGCACCGCCACGCGGGCGCCTAGCACGGCCGCGGTCACCGCGGCGGCCAGTGCGGCCGCCCCGGAGCCCACCACGATCAGATCGAAGACGTGCGCGCTGTCGCCGACGTCAGCGGACATCACCGGGAGCCGCAGTGGGTGTGATGTCGACCTCGCGCACGATCAGCCGCTCGAGCCGCGAGACGTGTGCAAGGGTGTCGGCGCGGATCTCGCCGGAGACCGGGCGACTGTAGGCGGCGTTCAGGTCGTCCTCGTTGTCGAACCACTGCTCGGCCACGCCGTCCCAGTCGCACGGGGTGGCCGGCCGGCCGGCCAGTTCGTCCGGCCGGCGGGGCAGGTTGACCACGTAGCGTCGCAGCCGGGGCGCCGCCCGCGCGATGGGGACGTGGCGCTCGAGCCACCACCGCTCGAACTCTTCCTGCGAGAGGTGGGCGGCCCGCTTGAGCAGCCAGACGATCTTGACCATCGCGCCCCCGCTGCCGCCTTCGGTTCAGAAGCGGAACCCGGCACCCACCTGCCAGCTGCGGGCCTGGTTCACCGGCGTGGAATAGAGCAGGCCTGCACCGCCCGGGGTGGCGGCCATGCCTTCGATCCAGCGCTTGTTGGTGAGGTTGCGGCCGCTCAGGTACGCATACCAGTTGCCGCTGGCCGAGTCCAGCCGGGCCGACAGGTTGACGTAGTTGATCGGCGGCGTGCGGAAGATCGGGTCGTTCTTGAAGTCGAAGTAGATCTCGCCACGGTAGGTGTACTCGAGCCGCACCTGGCCCAGCCCGATGCCACCCACGGGCAGCTTCTCGAGCACGATGCCCGTGGTGCCGCTGAACCGGGGGGCGCGTGCGATGCGGTTGCCGGCGTAGTTGACGGGGTCGCCGTTGTCGTCGGTGGCCGGGAAGTCCTTGAAGGTGGCGTCGAGCCACGCCGCGTTCAGGTCCCAGCGCAGGTGACGCGCGATCTTCAGGTTCAGGTAGCCGTCGACACCGGCCACGCGCGCCTTCGGCGCGTTGAAGAAGCCGAAGGTGGCCGGGGTCGGGCCGTAGATCTCGACCTTGTCCTTGTAGTCGTAGTGGAAGGCCGACAGGTTGAACAGCCCGGTGTCGCCTGCGAAGGTCGTCTTCTGGCCGATCTCGACAGCGGTGAGCTTCTCGGGCTTGTAGATGTCGAAGGGCTTGGCGGTCTCGAAGTTCGGCACCACGCCGCCGCTCTTGTAGCCGGTCGAGATGCTGCCGAAGACCATCGTGCCCTTGCTGAGCTTCCAGTCCAGGCCGATGCGACCGGTCGTCGCGCTCCAGGACTTCGAGGCGCTGACGGGCGGGTCGACGACGAAGAAGGGCAGGTCGCTGGCCGATGCCGAGATGCCGTCCTTGGTGTCGCGGGTGTAACGCAGCCCCACGTTCAACCGTAGCGCCGGGCTGAGAGCCTGAGAGTTTTTCTCGCCATCTTGGTAATTGGCATGCAACTGGCTAATCTTTGACCATGAGCGAACCCCAGCACCAAGGCGAGGCGCCGGTCGGCCTGTTCGAGGACCTGCCGGC
>JBILNT010000019.1:0-32960 GCA_044374875.1 Rubrivivax sp. | reverse complement strand
CCGCTGCTGGTCGACAGCACCTTCACCACGCCGTGGCTGATGAAGCCCTTCGAGCACGGCGCGGACCTGCTGTTCCACAGCGCCACCAAGTTCCTCTCGGGCCATGGCACGGTGATCGGCGGCGTGCTGGTCGACTCCGGCATGTTCGACTGGGGCGCCTCGGGCCGCTTCCCCGAGCTGAGCGAGCCGTACCCGGGCTTCCACGGCATGGTGTTCGAGGAGGAGAACACCTTCGGCGGCTTCCTGCTGCGCGCCCGCCGCGAGGGGCTGCGCGACTTCGGCGCCTGCATGAGCCCGCACACGGCCTGGCTGATCCTGCAGGGCATCGAGACCCTGCCGCTGCGCATGGCGCGCCACGTCGAGAACACGCGCAAGGTGGTGGCCTTCCTGGCCGCGCACCCGATGGTCGGGCGCGTGGGCTACCCCGAGCTGGAAGACCACCCCAGCCACGCGCTGGCGAAGAGGCTGCTGCCGCGCGGCTGCGGCTCGGTCTTCAGCTTCGACATGAAGGGCTCGCGCCGCCAGGGTGCGGCCTTCATCGAGGCGCTGAAGATCTTCAGCCACCTGGCCAACGTCGGCGACTGCCGGTCGCTGGTGATCCACCCGGCCAGCACCACGCACTTCCGGATGGACGACACGGCGCTGGCGGCCGCGGGCATCACGCCGGGGACCATCCGCCTGTCGATCGGGCTGGAGGACGCCGACGACCTGATCGACGACCTCAAGCGGGCGTTCAAGGTGGCGGAGAAGGCGGCATGAAGCTCGTCGTCGACGGCCGCGAGGCCTATGCCTACACGGGCGGCAAGCCTTTCGACCCGGCCCTGCCCTGCGTCGTCTTCGTCCACGGGGCGCTGAACGACCACAGCGTCTGGACGCTGCTGGCGCGCTGGTTCGCGCACCATGGCCATTCGGTGCTGGCGCTGGACCTGCCCGGCCATTCGCGCAGCGAGGGCCCGGCGCTGGCCAGCGTCGAGGAGATGGCGCTCTGGCTGCTGCGCGTGCTCGACGCGGCAGGCGTGGCGCAGGCGGCGCTGGTGGGCCACAGCATGGGCTCGCTGGTCGCGCTGGAGGCCGCGGCGCGCGCGCCCGGCCGCATCACGCGGCTGGTGATGGTGGGCACCGCCTATCCGATGAAGGTCAGCGACGCGCTGCTGGGCACCGCGCGCGAGCGGCCGCTCGCAGCCATCGACATGGTGGTGGCGTTCTCCCACTCGACGCTGGCGGCCAAGCCCTCGTACCCGGGGCCGGGCATGTGGCAGCAAGGCGCGGCGCGCGCGCTGATGCGGCGGGTGCAGGACAAGGCTTCGCGCACGCAAGGCATCAACCTCTTCGCCCACGACTTCGCCTGCTGCGACCGCTACACCGGTGGCCTGGAGGCAGCCGCGAAGGTGAGCTGCCCCGTGCATTTCGTGCTGGGCGAGCGCGACCAGATGACGCTGCCCAAGGTCACGCGCGAGATCGGCGCGGCGTTGAAGGCGCAGGTGGCCACCGTGCCCGCGGGCCACGCCATGATGCAGGAGACGCCGGACGCCGTGCTGGCGGCGGTTCGCGCCGCGCTGGCCTGACCGCTTTGCTTCGCCGCGCCGCGCGCCCGCCCTTCACTTCGGGAAGCGGCGCCGCAGCTCGAGCTTCCAGAACTTGCCGGTCGACGTGCGCGGCACGGCGTCGATGACTTCGTAGCGGTCGGGCAACTGCCACTTCGCGAAGCCGTGCGCCAGCAGGTGCGCGTTCAGCGCCCCGGCGTCGGCCGCATCGGCCGGAAGGCCCGGCTTGACGACGATGCAGGCCAGCGGTCGCTCGCTCCACTTCTCGTCGGGGATGGCGATGACCGCCGCCTCGGCGATGGCCGGGTGGGCCATCAGCGCGTTCTCCAGGTCGACCGAGCTGATCCACTCGCCGCCGCTCTTGACCAGGTCCTTGGTGCGGTCGGTGATGCGCACGAAACCCAGCGCGTCCATGGTCGCCACGTCGCCGGTGCGCAGCCAGGCGCGGCCGTCGGCATCGACCGCGAACTTCTCGTCACCCGGCGCGGCGCCGTGGTAGGTGCCGGTGATGAAGGGGCCGCGGACCTGGATCTCGCCCATGGTCGCGCCGTCCCAGGGGGCGTCGGTGCCCTCCTCGGTGCGCAGCCGGAAGTCCACCAGCGGCACGGGCACCCCGGCCATCGCGGCACGGCGGTAACGTTCGTCGGCATCGGCGTCCTTCAGCTCGGCGCGCGGGTACGAGACGGTGGCCAGCGGCGAGGTCTCGGTCATGCCCCAGCCCTGCAGCAGCCACACGCCGTGGCGGTGGAAGGCGCGGATCAGCGACTCCGGCACCGCCGCGCCGCCGACCAGCGAGCGCATGCCGGCCGGCAGCTTCCAGCGCCCGGGCTGCTCGACCAGCGCGCGCTCGTAGGCCTGGATCAATCCCATCCAGATCGTCGGCACGCCCAGCGAGAGGGTGGGCGGCTCGAGCTGCATCAGGTCGAGCAGGTCGTCGGGGTGCAGGTGCGGGCCGGGGAAGACAATCTTCACGCCCATCATCACCGCCGCGTACGGGATGCCCCAGCAGTTGGCGTGGAACATCGGGGTGACGGGCAGCAGCACGTCGGCGCCGCGCAGGCCCCAGAAGTCACCGCCGCAGCCCACCAGCGTGTGCAGGATGGTGGAGCGGTGCGAATACACCACCCCCTTGCTGCGCCCGGTGGTGCCCGAGGTGTAGCACATGGCCACCGGGTCGCGCTCGTCGTGCGCCGCGTGCTCGAAGCCGTCGGGGTCGGCGCCGTCCAGCAGCGCCTCGTAGTCGTCCAAGCCCTCGGGCACCGGCGCACCCGAGAAGGGGAACACGATCACGCGCTCGAAGCGGTGCCGGTCGGCGAACTGGCGGTACAGCGGCAGCAGCACGTCGTCGACGACGAGGAAGCGATCGTCGGCATCGGCGGCGATGAATCCCAATTCGTCGGGCGCCAGGCGCAGGTTCAGCGTGTGCATCACGCCACCGGCCGCGGGGATGCCGAAGTAGCACTCGAGGTGCGCGTGGTGGTTCCAGGCCAGCGTGGCCACGCGCTCGCCCTTCCTCAGCCCCAGCCGCTGCAGCGCCGAGGCCAGCGCCCGCGTGCGACGGTGCCACTGCCCGTAGGAGTGCCGCACCAGCGACTTGTCGGGCCGCCGCGAGACGATCTCGTTGCCGGCGAAGATCGTGCCCGCGCGCTCGAGCAGGTGGTTGAGCGACAGCGGCACGTCCATCATCGTGGACTGCATCGGGGCGTCTCCTGCGCGCCCGTCATGGATGCGGGCTCAGCGGGGCATGCTAGCGACGGACGGCCGCCCGGCGCCCGCGGGCTTGCCCGGGGGCACGGCCGCCCGCCGGGCCGGCGTCAGACATCGACTTCCACCGCGTCGCCGTGCAGTTCCATCAGCTCGCGGCGAGCGGCGGCCTCGCCCTTGCCCATCAGCCTGGTCAGTGAAGCCACGGTGCGCTCGAAGCCGAGCTCGCCGAAGGCCACCGGCAGCAGGCGACGCGTGTCGGGGTTGAGCGTGGTCTCCCAGAGTTGCCCGGCGTTCATCTCGCCCAGGCCCTTGAAGCGGCTGATCGTCCAGCTGCCTTCCTTGGCGCCTTCCTTGCGCAGCTTGTCCAGCGCCGCCTCGAGCTCGCCGTCGTCGAGCGCGTAGATCTTCGCCGCCGGGCGCTTGCCGCGCGCCGGGGCGTCGACGCGGAACAGCGGCGGCCGCGCCACGTAGACGTGCCCGCGCTCGATGAGCTTCGGGAAGTGGCGGAAGAAGAGCGTGAGCAGCAGCACCTGGATGTGCGAGCCGTCGACGTCGGCATCCGACAGGATGCACACCTTGCCGTAGCGCAGCCCGGAGAAATCGGGCTCGTCGGCCGGGCCGTGCGGGTCCACGCCGACGGCCACCGCGATGTCGTGGATCTCGTTGTTGGCGAACAGCCGGTCGCGCTCCACCTCCCAGGCGTTGAGCACCTTGCCGCGCAGCGGCAGGATGGCCTGCGTTTCCTTGTCGCGGCCCATCTTGGCGCTGCCGCCAGCCGAGTCGCCCTCGACGAGGAACACCTCGTTGAAGGCCAGGTCGCGGCTTTCGCAATCCGTCAGCTTGCCGGGCAGCACGGCCACGCCCGAGCCCTTGCGCTTCTCGACCTTCTGGCTCGCGCGCTGGCGCACCTGCGCCTGGCGGATGACCAGTTCGGCCAGCTTGCGGCCGTATTCCACGTGCTGGTGGAGCCACAGCTCGAGCGCCGGCTTGACGTAGGTGGAGACCAGACGCAGCGCGTCTCGGCTGTTGAGCCGTTCCTTGGTCTGGCCCTGGAACTGCGGGTCCAGCACCTTGGCCGAGAGCACGAAGCTGGCGCGCGAGAACACGTCGTCCGGCATCAGCTTCACACCCTTGGGCAGCAGCGAATGCAGCTCGATGAAGCCCTTGATGGCGGCGAACAGGCCGTCCTTCAGCCCCGCCTCGTGGGTGCCGCCGGCCACCGTGGGGATCAGGTTGACGTAGCTCTCGCGCAGCGTGGCGCCCTCGTCGGTGAAGGCCACGCACCAGGCCGCGCCCTCGCCTTCGGCGAAGTTCTCGGTCTCGCTGGCGCCGGCATGCTGCGCGCCTTCGAACAGCGGGATCAGCGGCTCGGCCACCAGGGCCCGCTGCAGGTAGTCGCGCAGGCCGCCAGCGTACTTCCACACCTGGGTGTCGGGTTCCTTGACACCCGGCTTCTCCTGCGCGAGCGACACGGTGACGCCCGGCATCAGCACCGCCTTGCTGCGCAGCAGGTGCACCAGTTCGCCGCGAGGCAGCTCGGCGCTCTCGAAGTACCTCGCATCGGGCCACACGCGCACCTGGGTGCCGTGGCGCCGCTCGCCCGAGGTGGCCTTGCGCAGGGCCAGCGGCTCGATCACGTCACCGCCCGAGAACGCGATGGTGGCCACCTGCCCTTCGCGCCAGACGGTGACCTGCAGCCGCCGCGCCAGCGCGTTCGTCACGCTCACGCCCACGCCGTGCAGGCCACCCGAGAAGCTGTACGCGCCGCCGGCGCCCTTGTCGAACTTGCCCCCGGCGTGCAGGCGGGTGAACACGATCTCGACGACCGGCACCTGCTCCTCGGGGTGCAGGCCGAACGGGATGCCGCGGCCGTCGTCGTCGACGCTGACCGAGCCGTCGGCGTGCAGTGTCACGCCGATGCGCTGCCCGAACCCGGCCAGCGCCTCGTCGGCGGCGTTGTCGATGACCTCCTGCACGACATGCAGCGGGTTGTCGGTCCGGGTGTACATGCCCGGACGCTGCTTCACGGGCTCGAGGCCCTTGAGGACGCGGATGCTGGATTCGGCGTAGGTCGGGGGCTGGCTGGGCATGGCGGCGCATTCTAGGCAGGCGCGCCCGGCGTCACGGGCCGAGGCGCTTGCGCAGCTGTGCCACCTCCTCGTAGCCGCTGAAGCCGCGGCCCAGCGCCGCCAGGGCGTCGAGTTCCGCAACCGCCTTGTCGCGCTGCTTCGCCGCGAGGTAGTAGCGGGCCAGCGTGAGCCTGAGCGTCGCACCCGAGGGCGCAGCCTCGAGCGCCTTGACCTGCCACTCGATGGCCTTGTCAAAGCGCCCCTGCTGGGCGAAGGAGGCAGCCAGCGTATCGAGGATCGCTGCGTCCTTCGGGGCCAGGCGCACGGCGGCCTCGGCCAGGGGCAGCGCGCCCGGCTTGCCCTGCTTGATCATCGTGTAGGCCACGTTGTTCATGGCCAGCGGGTTCTGCGGAAGGCGCTGCAACACCTCGCGATACAGCGCCTCGGCCTCGGCCAGGCGACCGGAACCCAGCGCGATGTCGGCCATGTGCACCACGAAGTCGATGTCGTCGGGATGGTCCTTGCGCCAGCTCTCGGCCCACTGCCGGGCCTCGCCGTCGCGCCGGGCGCCGAGCAGCGCCCTGTACAGCCGCTCGGCGACCTCGTTGCCGGGGGCGATCGACAGCGCGCGCCGGAAGGCCACGATGGCCTGCGGGTAGTTCCGCAGCGCCATCTCGATGTCGCCTTCCATCACGTGCCCGACGATCTCGCGCGGACGCTGTTGCTGCACGCGACGAGCCACCTCCAGTGCCTGCGCGGGCCGGCGCTGGCGCAGCGCCACCGTGATGGCCAGTCGCTGGGCCTCCAGCGAGCGAGGGGCCTCCTTCAGCGCCGACCGCACGTGCTCGCCGGCCGAATCGAGATTGCGCCGGGCCAGGTGCGCGTCGGCCAGCCTGATGTGGGGCAAGGGAGACCGCGGCCAGAGCGTGCTCGCGCGGTTGTAGGTGGCCACCGCCAGCTCCAGGTCGCCGCGCGCGCGATAGACCCGGCCCAGCGCGTCCATCAACGCGAGGCTCTCCGGCAGCGTGGACGTGGCACGCTGCACGATCGACAGCGCGGCGTCGAGCTGCCCCAGCCGCAGGTGATGCCCGGCCAGTGCGATGTGCGCGGCCGAGTCGTTGCCGTTGACGCGGACGGCCTCGTCCAGGACCTTCTGCACCTCGGCGGCAGGCTCGCCACCGCGCACCATCAGTTCAGCCAGCGCGAGACGCGCCTGCGAGCTGCGCGGGTCCCGGGCGCGCACTTCCTCCAGTCGCTGGCGCGCCGCGGGCAGCTTGTTCTCGGCGACGTCCAGCGCCACGAGCTGGGTCACCGCGGCGTAGTAGCCGGGCTCCTTGGCCAGCGCGGCCTCGAAGTGGCGACGCGCCTCTTCGCGCTGACCACGCAGCAGCGCCGTCTGCCCGCGCAGCTGGTCCGGCAGCGCCTTCTGCGCCGACTTGGCGGCCAGCGCGTCGATCGCCGCCAGGGCCTCGGTGAATTGCCCGCGGGCCAGGCGGGCATTGACGATCGCGAGATCGGCCGTGGTGTCGCCGGCCTCCGAGCGCGCCATCGCGCCCAGCTCTGCAAAGGCCACGCTTTCCTGCCCGGTCGCCAGCTTGGCCAGCGCCGATGCCATGCGCACCCGCCGGTCATCCGGCCGCAGCGCGAGTGCACGGTCGAAGCTGGCGCGCGCAGCCGCCGTGTTGCCCGACATCAGGTGGGCCTGGCCGGCGAGCGTGTGCGCGTAGGCGTCGTCGATCTTCGTCCCCACGAGGGGACCGAGGATGTCGATGGCATCGCCGGGGCGGCCCGTTCGAATGTAGACCTCCGCCAGCATGTGGCGAGGCGGTGCCGCCAGCGCGGCGAACTTCACGGCCTTGCCCAGCAGCACCTCGGCCTGTTCCAGCGCGCCCAGCGCGATCTCGGCCTGCGCCCCGAGCACGAGCAGCCGCACGTCGTTCGGTGACGCTTCCAGCATCTGGTGCGCGATGGCCTGCGCGAGCCGCGCGTCGCCCCGGCGCAACGCGAGGACGGCCTCGAAGAAGCGCGACTGCGGGTGCGTGGGCGCGACCTTGCCCAGCGCCGCGAGCTGCGCGGCAGCGCCATCGCCGTCGTTGCGATCGATCAGCATCGTGATGATCGCCACGTGGGAAGCGACCAGGGAAGGACGCAGCGCGACCGCCCGCCGGTGCGCCTCGAGGGCGGCATCGACCCCCTGGGCGCCACGCTGCAGCTGCAGGTCTCCCACGAGCGCCCAGGCCAGCGCGTTGTCGGGCTGTCGCTGCAGCAGCGCGTCGACCTGCGCTGCCGCTCCGGCGGGGTCGCCACCGATCGCGGCCAGGCGAAACTTGATCGCCGAGGCATCGGGGTGATCGGGCACCAGCTGCAGCGCCCGGTCGATCGCCGCGGCGGCCTCGGGATACTTCGACTCGAACATCCGCCCGAGCGCGATCTGCACCTTCAGCTCAGCCGTGGCCTGCGGGTTGCGGAACTCGATCTCGCCGAACTCCTGCGCGAGCGCCATCGACCGGTTCATGCCTGCCAGAACCTTGGCCAGCAGCGGCACCACCTCGTCATCGGGGTAGCCGTACTGGTAGGCAAGGCGCAACTGGTCCTCGGCCGCGACGAAGTCACCGGCTTCGGACAGCAGCTTGCCCAACAGGTATCGCGCCTCGCCTGCCTGCGGGCGGTTCTGCAGCACGGCGCGCAGAGAGATCGTGGCCGAGGCGGTGTCGCCCTTGGCGATGTACTCCCGGGCATCCAGCATCAGTTCCGCGTTGGTGGGCTCGCCACAGCCGGGGAGAACGGCCAGCGCCGCCACCAGGGTGGCCAGCGGGAACAGGCGCTGCATCGGGAGCATCGACGAATCCTTTCCAGCCGCGATCGGCAGGCTTGCGGCAGCGGCACGGCGTGCCAGCACGACGCCTCCCCCACGCCACTGCATGTCGCTTTCATGATGAGGCGCGACGGGCCCGCGTTGCAAGCGCAAGAATGCCGCGCACGCCCGTGTTCTGGGCTGCACGGCGGCCCGGCGAACCGCCACTCGGTGTCGGTTTCCTTGACACCCCACCCGCACCGGCCACGAACAGTCCAGCAGAAACAAGCACTTGGACATCTGGCGCGCCGCTTGCTTTGCTCCTGGCAACCGGCCGGCGCGTCCTCGTGCTTCCCCCTCAGCCGCGGGGAGGCGTTGCAAGGGGGGCTCAGGCAGACTCGGACACAGGTGGCGGCGGCCTCGCGCTCGGGAGACAGGGATGATTCGCAGCAAGCAGCTTTTCTCGATGGTGTCGTTGGTGGCGTCTCTGGGTTGCGCGTCAGGGGTCGCCCAGGCTGCCGTCACGCTGGACCTCACCACGGTGGGCGCGTCGGGCGTCATCAACGGCGCGACCTACACGCAGATGCCCCTGCAGCCCGTGGGCACCGGCGTGATCGACCCCTTCGTGCGCATCGGCATGCAGGGCTCAGCCGGCAAGGAATATGTCGAGGGCTACAACACGACGGTCGACAACGTCTTCAACAACTCCAACGAAGACAACTACAACCGCGCGGTCACGGTCGGCGAGATCGGCATCACCACCGTGGGCGGACAGAACGTGATGCGCTTCATCCTGGACATCAACCAGACGAGCGCCAACCCGCAGCTCAACCTCGACGAGGTCCAGATCTTCATCTCGACCAGCCCCAACCAGAGCACCGAGGCCTTCACGGGCACCGGACTGGTCGACCTCAGCAACTCGTACCTGGTCTACCGCATGGATGCCGGCGACACCGGCAACAAGGTCACGCTCGACTACTCGCTCAACAGCGGAAGCGGCAGCGGCGACATGTACCTGGACATTCCGGTGGCCGACCTGATCGGCGCCTTCAATGCCGGGGGCACGCTGTTCGACACCGACCCCGAGCGCAACAGCGCCTACATCTATCTTTACTCGAAGTTCGGCAGCGACCCTTACAACAACAACGACGGGTTCGAGGAGTGGACCTACGTCAAGGGTGGCAAGTTCGGCGAGCCCCCCTGCACGACGCCTGACTGCGGCGGCGGGGGCGGCGGCGGCAATGCACCGGAGCCCGGGTCCATGGCGCTGGCCGGACTCGCGCTGGCGGGCATGGCTGCCGTGCGGCGACGCCGCACGACCGGGAACGCGTGAATGAATGCGCCTGCGCCGGGCGGCGTGCATCGCAGGCGCTGGATGGGAATCCCGACTCCTTCGTCCTGCAGGTGACCACGCCCGGCGGCGAGGGCACCCGAGTGAGGGACCACCGTCAGCGCGTCACCGTCACCGACTGGCTCGATCTGTTGCCCGCGGCGTCCACCGCCACGGCCTGGATGACGTAGCTGCCAGGCTTGACCTTGCGGGTGTTCCAGTTGAAGCTCAGGCTGCCGCCGGTGGCGCTGGCCACGCGCGTGCCGTTGATCAGCAGCGTCTGGGAGATCGCCGCCGCGCCCGAGTCGTCGCTCGCTTCCACGCGAATGCCGACATTTCCCGAAACCACCGAGCCATCGACCGGGTTGCTGATGCGCAGGACCGGCGCGCTCGTGTCGGCCACGGCGACGTTGGACACCGTCACCACCACGCCCGCCGACGTCGCGGTGTTGCCCGCGGCATCGGAGGCCCTGAGCGACAGCGTCGTCGAACCGTTGGAAATCTGAGTCGAATCCCAGCTGAAGGCAAATGGCGCCGAGGTGTCGCTGGCCACCACCGCGCCGTTGACCAGCAGGTCGACGCGGGACACGCCGGTGTCGTCGCTGGCATTCACGCCCACCGAGACGAGGCCGCTGACGGTCGAACCGCCCGAAGGCGATGCCAGGGAGACCGTTGGCGCCTGCGTGTCCGTGGTGCTCGCCGTGGCGCCATCGACCGCGCGCAATGCGGCCGCCGCATCGACGCGGCCATGACCGAAGACCGGGTCGCGCCCGGACGCCCCGAGATCGACGGCCGACGCATAGAGCAGGCTCTCGACCTGCGCCGCGGACAGGGTCGGCTTCCTCGCCATCATCAGCGCCACCACGCCGGCTGTCACCGGGCTGGCAATCGAGGTACCCCACCACTGCCCGTACGTGCCGCCGCGCTGCGTCGTCCAGACGTTGATGCCCGGGGCCGACATCGCGACGAAGCCGCCCCAGCTCGAGAAGCTGGTCTTCAGGTCGTTCTCGTCGGTGGCCGAGACCGGGATCATCGCGGTCGTGGGCGCGATGCCTTCGTCGCGGTTGTTGTTGCCTGCGCAGACGACGACCAGCCCGCCCTTGTTCTTCATGTACTGCGCGGCAGACTGCACGGCCGAACTGCCGGCGACCCCCACGTAACTGATGTTGGCGACGCGCGCGCCGTTGTCGGCAGCCCAGGTCAGTCCTTGCGCGACGGTGCTCCAGTAGGCGTAGGCATTGGCGTCCGCAATGCGGATCGGCATGATCCGCGCCTGGCCGGCGATGGCAGCAACGCCAATCGCGTTGTTCATCGTGGCGGCCGCCGCACCGGCCACCGCCGAGCCGTGGCCATGGACGTCACTGGTGTTGGAGTTGTTGTCGTGGAAGTTCCACCCGGGCACGATGCGGGAGGAGAGATCGGGATGCGCAGCGTCCACGCCCGTGTCGAGAACCGCAACGGTCACGCCGCTGCCGGTGCTCGAATCCCACGCGGTGCTGGCATTGATCTTCGCGAGGTGCCAGGAGCTACCGAAGTAGGGGTCGTTCGGCGCAGCAGCCGGCGCCACGCGCCGATCCAGCTCCGCGAACTCGATGTGCGGATTCCTCTTCAGCGTCGCCACCGCCTGCATCTCCAGCCCCCGCGGCAGCTCGACGATGCGCAGCGGGCTCTGGCCGATGCGCCGCGACCCGGTGCCGCCACTGTCCTTGACGATGCGGGCCAGCGCCCGTTCCGGCAGGCCGGCGTGCGGCATCACGAGGATGCGGCCGGATGCGAACTCGACGGTGTCGGTGGCAGGCATGACCCGCTGGGCCAGGGAGCCGCCGCACATGAGGGCGGCCGCGGCAGCCAGCGCCGCGATGCAGAAACGGCCAGGCGTGGAGGTGGTGCGCACTTTCTATGTTCCCGAATGTTCCGGCTTCGCCCCCCCGGAACAGGAACCGCACGCACACACGCACCCGGCGCAGCCGCAGCACACGACCCGCCGTCCGCGAGCCAAGCTCCGCCCACGCCCTGCCAACGCGGCTTGCGCCGCAATGACTTCGCGTCTGCTGGCAGTCCTGCCGTCGTGGGGCCCGAGGCCCTCTAGACCGTTGACTTTGCGCCCCCCGCTTTCGCGGGGTTTGCCCTTTTCAGCCCCTTCATCCTACGGACGCCCGGCCTCGCCGTGGGGCGCCGCGAACCAGCCGACACATCTGTTGCGACAGCCTCGGGACGCGTCGTGCGGGCTGGTCGCCAAGCCTCGGCACCGCGGGGTGGGGGTGCGCGGCCAGGGTTTTGCCCGCGAGCGCACCTTCGGCTCTCTAGGGGTCGGGGCTTTTCGGCTGGCGCCCGCGTGAACTGAAGCGTCCCGCCCCACGCCCTCGATGAAGCGCGGCCTGGGGGGTGAAATCCATCACGTCCCGCGGAATTTCGAGCCTCCCCCGATCCGTGCGGCAAAGGTGGCCGCGGCCGCGGCTGCAACGCCCCCCTTCACGCGGGCTGCGCGTTGCGGCGGTTACAGGTTCGGCGCTGCAACGTGGCACCCCCGCCATGCCCAGCGCGATCGGCGCAGCGTTCCTCAGCCCGCCAGCGCCGGCCGCACCGCCGTGCCGCCCCGGTGCCCGCGGAAAGCCCCGCGGTAGCGTGCCATCGTCAGGCCGTCGAGCGAGATATCGGGCTGGCGGCCCGAGACCAGGTCGGCGATCACGCGGCCGGTGCCGGCCGCCATCGTCCAGCCCAGCGTGCCGTGGCCGGTGGACAGCAGCAGGTTCGCATAAGGCGTGGGGCCGACGATGGGCGTGCCGTCGGGCGTCATCGGGCGCAGGCCGCACCAGAAGCTGGCCTGCGCGACGTCGCCGCCGCGCGGGAAGAGGTCGGCCACCACGTGTTCGAGCGTGCGGCGGCGGGCTTCGTGCAGCGTGGTGCTGTAGCCCGAGAGTTCGGCCGTGCCGCCGACACGGATGCGGTCGCCCAGGCGCGTGACGGCGACCTTGTGGGTCTCGTCCATGATGGTCGACTCCGGCGCCGCCGCCGCGTCGGTGATCGGCACCGTGATCGAGTACCCCTTGACGGGGTAGACCGGGATGTCGATGCCCAGCGGGGCCAGCAGCTTCGGCGAGAAGCTGCCCAGTGCCATCACGTAGGTGTCGGCCTTCTTCACGCCCGAGGCCGTGACGACGCCCGCGATGCGGTCGCCCTCGGCGGCCAGGCCGCGGATGTCGGTGCCCCAGTGGAAACGCACCCCCAGGGCCTGCGCCATCTCGGCCAGCCGGTTCGTGAACTTGAAGCAGTCGCCGGTCTCGTCGCCCGGCAGCCGCAGCGCGCCGACGAACTTCTCCCGCGTCAGGCGCAGCGCCGGCTCCACGGCGCAGAAGCCGTCGCGGTCCAGCACCTCGAAGGGCACGCCGTACTGGCGCAGCACTTCCACGTCCTTGCCGATGCCGTCGAGCTGTTTCTGGGTGCGGAAGAGCTGCAGCGTGCCCTGCGTGCGGTCGTCGTACGCGATGCCGGTCTCCGCGCGCAGCGCCTTCAGGCAGTCGCGGCTGTACTCGGCGATCGGCACCATGCGGCTCTTGTTCAGCGCGTAGGCCTTCTCGGTGCAGTTGGCCAGCATCATCGCGCCCCAGCGCCACATGGCGGGGTCGAGCAGCGGCCGGATGACGAGCGGGCTGTGCGTCATCAGCAGCCACCTGATGGCCTTGACCGGCACGCCCGGCCCGGCCCACGGCGCCGAATAGCCCGGCGAGACCTCGCCGGCGTTGGCGAAGCTGGTCTCCAGCGCGGGGCCGGCCTGACGGTCGTAGACGTCGACCTCGTGCCCTGCGCGGGCCAGGTAGTAGGCCACCGAGGTGCCGATGACGCCACTGCCGAGAACTGCCACCTTCATGCGCCGCTCCTGCGTTTGCTGAAGGGCATTCTGGGAGTCGCCCACCCGACGACGTGCGGCGTTTTCCGGGACAATCCCCGAATGAATCCCGCTTCCACCCCGCCCCGGCTGTCGATGTTCCAGGTGTTGCTGTGCGGCGCCGCCATCGTCACGCTCAGCATGGGCATCCGCCATGGCTTCGGGCTGTGGCTGCAGCCGATCACGATGGACCGCGGGTGGACGCGCGAGACCTTCGCCTTCGCGATGGCGGTGCAGAACCTGGCCTGGGGCCTGGCCGGCCCGGTGGCCGGCGCGCTGGCCGACCGCTTCGGGGCGTGGCGCGTGATCGTCGTCGGCAGCGTGCTCTACGCCATCGGCCTGGCGACGATGGCACTGGCCACCTCGGGCGTGGCCTTCACCGGCAGCGCAGGGCTGCTGGTCGGCATCGCGCAGGCGGGCACCACCTACGCGGTGATCTACGGCGTGATCGCGCGCAACGTCGCCGCCGAGAAGCGATCGTGGGCGATGGGCGTGGCGGCGGCGGCCGGCTCCTTCGGGCAGTTCCTGATGGTGCCGGTGGAGAACTGGCTGATCGGCGGCTTCGGCTGGCAGAGCGCCCTCTTCATCCTCGGCTGCGCCGCGCTGGCGATCGCGCCGCTGGCCTTCGGGCTGAAGGAGCCGAAGGCCGCGCTGCCGCCCGGCACGCACCAGCAGAGCATCGGCTCGGCGCTGCGCGAGGCCTTCGGCTACCGCAGCTTCCAGCTGCTGATGGCGGGCTACTTCGTCTGCGGCTTCCAGGTCGTGTTCATCGGCGTGCACATGCCCAGCTACCTGAAGGACCAGGGCATGAGCCCGGGCGTGGCCACCACGGCGCTGGCGCTGATCGGCCTGTTCAACGTGTTCGGCACCTACGCGGCCGGCGCGCTGGGGCAGAAGCTGGCGAAGAAGCACATCCTCGCCGCCATCTACCTGCTGCGCTCGGTGGCGATCGTGATCTTCCTCGCCGCGCCGCTGACCCCCTGGAGCGTCTACGTGTTCGCATCGGTGATGGGCCTGCTGTGGCTGTCCACCGTGCCGCCCACCAACGCCATCGTGGCCCAGGTCTTCGGCGTGCAGTACATGTCGATGCTCGGCGGCTTCGTGTTCCTCGCGCACCAGATCGGCTCGTTCCTGGGCGTGTGGCTGGGCGGGCGCCTGTACGACACCACCGGCAGCTACGACGTGGTGTGGTGGATCGCGGTGGCGCTGGGCGTGTTCGCCGCGCTGGTCAACCTGCCGGTGCGCGAGACGGCCATCGCGCGGCCGCAGCCACAGCCCCGGCCGGCGTGAGAACATGCAGGCCATGACGACGGGCAGCCGCCACTCCCACCCCCGCCTGCGCCTTGCCGGTTGGGCGACGGCGGCTGCCTTGCTGCTGCTCGTGTTCGCAGCCTATCTCGACCCGCACCTGGCGGTCGACCTGGCAGGCCGCCTCTGGGCCTGCTTCTGACGACGACGGGGCACGGGTGATGCACGGTCCGGGACTCGCGCCCTCCCCCTGGGTGCTGCGCTGGATGCCGTTGATCCGCCCCGGCGGCACGGTGCTCGACCTGGCCTGCGGCAGCGGCCGCCACGTGCGCGCTCTCTCGGCACAGGGGTTCCGCGTGACCGGCGTCGACCGCGACGCCGCCGCCGTGGAGCCGCTGCGCGGCGACGCCGAGATCATCCTCGCCGACATCGAGAACGGCCCCTGGCCGCTGGACGGGCGCCGCTTCGACGCGGTGGTGGTCACGAACTACCTGTGGCGGCCGCTCGCGCCCCGCATCCTCGCTTCGCTGGCGCCCGAGGGCGGGGTCCTGATGCACGAGACATTCGCCGAAGGCAACGAGTCGGTGGGCCGCCCGGCGCGGCCCGAATTCCTGCTGCATCACGGCGAGTTGCTGGAGATGGCCCGCGGGCTGCGCGTGGTGGCCTACGAGGACGGTTTCCTCGACACGCCACCGCGCTTCGTGCAGCGCATCTGCGCGGTCGCCGGCGCCGGCCCGCTGGCACGCCACCGCCTGGGCTGAGCGCCAGGCCCGGCCGCTAGAATCCGCCGATTCCCCAAGAGGCCGAACGCATGAACCCCATCGTTGGCAGCATCGTGGCGCTGGTCACGCCGATGCACGAAGACGGCAGCGTCGACTACGCCACGCTGCGCCGCCTGATCGACTGGCACGTCGCCGAGGGCACCGACTGCATCGGCGTGGTCGGCACGACCGGCGAGTCGCCGACCGTGAACGTCGACGAGCACTGCGAGATCATCCGCGTCGCGGTGGAGCACGCTGCGGGCCGGGTGCCCATCATGGCCGGTGCCGGCGCCAATTCCACTGCCGAGGCGATCGAGCTGTCGCGCTTCGCGAAGTCGGTGGGCGCCGACTGCACGCTGCAGGTCGTGCCCTACTACAACAAGCCTTCGCAGGAAGGCATCTACCGTCACTTCCGCGCCATCGCCGAGGCGGTCGACATCCCGGTGGTGCTGTACAACGTGCCCGGCCGAACGGTGGCCGACATGCAGCACGACACCGTGCTGCGCCTGGCCGAGGTGCCCGGCATCGTCGGCATCAAGGAGGCCACCGGCAGCATCGAGCGCGCCGGCTGGCTGATCAAGCAGGCCCCGAAGGGGTTCTCGATCTATTCCGGCGACGACGGCACCGCCGTGGCGCTGATGCTGCTGGGCGGCCACGGCAACGTCAGCGTCACCGCCAACGTGGCGCCGCGGCTGATGCACGAGATGTGCATCGCTGCCATCGAGGGTGACGTGCGCCGCGCCAGCGCGATCCACCTGCAGCTGCTGCCGCTGCACAGGCAATTGTTCTGCGAGCCCAGCCCCGCGCCCACCAAGTGGGCGATGGCGCAGATGGGCCTGTGCGGCACCGGCACGCGCCTGCCGCTGCTCCCCCTGACCGACGCCGGCCAGAAACTCGTGGGCGACGCGCTGCGCGCCAGCGGTATCCACGGCTGAGCACGCGTTGCCCACGCCCTCCACTCCCCGTCGAATGCATCGCGGCGCCCGGCGCGCCGCGGCGGAGACCCCGAACGTGAAACGCCCCCTCGCCGCCCCTTCGCGCCCGCTGGCCCTGCCGGCCCTGCTGGCGCTCGCCCTCGCGACGACCGGCTGCAGCAGCCTGTCCAACTTCCTCTCGGGAGACAAGGTGGACTACCGCAGCGGCGCGGCACAGACCAAGCCGCTCGAGGTGCCGCCGGATCTGACCCAGCTCTCGCGCGACCGGCGCGCCGCGCAGGCTGCGGCAGGTGGCACGGTCAGCGCATCGTCGCTGGGCAGCCCCGGCGCAGCCGCGGCGCAGCCGGCCGCGCAGGCGGCAGGGGGCGGCAACGTCGCCATCACGGCGCGCGGAGACGTGCGCGTCGAGCGCCAGGGTGACGACCGCTGGCTGGTCGTGCCCGCGCCCGCCGACCAGGTGTGGCCGCAGGTGCGCGCCTTCTGGCTCGACCGTGGCTTCACCCTCGCCACCGACAACGCCGAGGCCGGTGTGCTCGAGACCGACTGGGCCGAGAACCGCGCCGCGCTGCCGCAGGACCTGATCCGCCGCACGATCGGCCGGTTCCTCGACCGCCTGTACGACACCGGCACGCGCGACCGCTTCCGCGTCCGCGTCGAGCGCGGCGCCAACGGCACGACCGAGGTCTACGTCACGCACCGCGGCCTCGAGGAGGTCTACGCCGACGAGAAGAAGGAGGCCACGGTCTGGCGCGCCCGGCCCCGCGACCTCGAGCTGGAAAGCGAGATGCTGACCCGGCTGATGGTCAAGCTGGGCACGAAGGAGGAAGCGGCGAAGACGGCCGTGGCCGCCGCGCCCCAGCAGGCCCCGCGCGCCCGCGTGGTCGCCGGCCAGCCGACCGCTACGCTGGAGGTCGACGAGGGCTTCGACCGCGCGTGGCGCCGCGTGGGCCTGGCGCTCGACCGCAGCGGCTTCACGGTCGAGGACCGCGACCGCACCGGGGGCGTGTACTTCGTGCGCTACGTCGACACCAAGGCCGGCGCAGCCCGGGAGCCCGGCTTCTTCAGCCGTCTGTTCGGCGGTGGCCAGGCCGATGCGCTGCCCGTGCGTTATCGGGTTGCGGTGGCCGCCAGCGGCGACCGCAGCCGAGTGACGGTGCTCTCGGCCAGCGGCGCCCCTGACAACGGGCCCGTGGCACAGCGCATCGCCGAACTGCTGGCGGCCGACCTGAAGTAGTCATCAGCCGCTCCAGCATGACGAAGGTCGCCTCCCGGGCGGCCTTCGCCGTTCATGCCGGCCGCAGACGCCCCCCGGCAGCCACCCACGCCACGCCCAGGCATGAAAAAAGCCGCCCCTGAGGGCGGCTTCTTGCCTTGGGCTCGAAGGATTACTTCGAGGCAGCCGAGGCGGGGGCCGGGGCAGCGGCGGCGTCCGAAGCGGCGGCAGCCGGAGCGGGGGCGGGAGCCGGAGCCGGGGCAGCAGCCGGAGCCGGGGCGGGCGCCGGCTCTTCCTTCTTGCCGCAGGCGGCGAGGGCAACAGCGGCCACCAGGGAGGCCAGCAGGAGCGACTTGTTCATTTGCGAGTGTCCTCAGGGGTAATGGGTCGAACGGCTATCGAAACTGCGGTACGTCAGCGGAAGACTTCTCGCGAAGCTCGCTGCGGCCCGACGGAAAGACTCGGAAAGCAGCCGGTGCTATCCCAGCCCAGCCAAGCATTATAGAGCTTCTAGGGAGATTCCCTAGAGACCGAGCTGGCTTGCGGAAAATGCCGGTTCACTGCGTTGCAAAACCGCGTCAGTGCGCTCTCGCCACAGGCCCGCAGTTCGCTCGTCGACCAGCGCCTCGCCTCGCCAGTGGCGCCGGTCGACCAGGTGCACGACCGTGGCCCGATCGTCGAGGAACAGGGTCGGCAGCTCGCCTGCGTAGCCCTCGGAGGGCGACCACGCCTCGATGGCGTGCACCCAGTCGCGACGCCACGCCGTGAAGCGCGGAGATCGACGGGGCACGTCGTCGTAGCGGCGGGCAATCAGCACCAGCCGGCGCTGCGGCCGCTTGAGCCAGGCCACCAGCCGCTCCAGCAGCGCGACGTCGTCCCAAGGCCAGTCGGCCCAATCGGGATCGACGCAGACGATACGCCTCGCATCGCGCGCGACGGCCTGCTCGAAGCCCCAATCGAGCGCAGCCATGAACCCGATGCGCGAGTCGATCGGCGGTGGCGTGACGCTGGTGCCGCTCACGAGGGGCTCCCGTGAAGCCAGCCCTGGGCGATCCACTCCCCGACCAGCGCGCGCGCCTCGGCGCTGAGCTGCCTGCAGTCGGCGGCCGGCAGCCCGCGTGCGTCGGCCAGTGCGTGCATCAGCCGCGCGTCGCGCCCCCCGGCAAGGAACGACTCGCCGTTGATGTAGACGTGGCGCTCGTCGTACATCATGCGCGTGCGCGCATCCAGCAGGACGCCGCCACCGGGCGGGGCGCTGCCACCCGGCTCGAACCAGACACGCGGCTTGGGCTCGGTCAGCATCTCGCCGAGCGCGCGCTCGACGGCCAGCGGCTCGGCCAGCAGGCGCTGCACGGCGTCGCGGGCAAAGGCGCGCAGCGCCTCGGGGATGGCACCCGGCGTGGGCGTCGCCGGCTGGGCCGGGTCGCGATACAGCGGATCGGGCAGGTCGTCGTCGCTGTCGCCCGCGTCGTCGACCAGGCGCTGCAGCACCTCGCGCCCGGTCTCGAGGCGGCCGGCCGCGCGGAACCCGACCGAGCACGTCATGCACTCGCCCTCGGCCACGCCATCGTGGGCCCAGCGCGGCGGCAGGTAGAGCATGTCGCCGGGCTCCAGCACCCACTCCTGCTCGGGCTCGAAGCGCTGCAGGATCTTCAGCGGCAGGCCGGGGACGAAGGCATCGCTGCCCGGGCGCCCGATACGCCAACGCCGGCGGCCGTGCACCTGGATCAGGAAGACGTCGTAGGAATCGAGGTGCGGCCCGACGCCGCCGCCGTCACTGGCCCAGGAGATCATCAGGTCGTCGAGCCGCGCGTCGGGCACGAACCGAAAGCGCGACAGCATCTCGTGCGCCGCGGGAACGTGCAGGTCCAGCCCCTGCAGCAGCAGCGTCCAGTGCGGCTGCGCCAGAGGCGGCAGCGCGCGGCGCTGCAACGGGCCGTGGCGCACGCGCCAGCGGTCGCCGTCGCGCACCACCAGCCGCGATTCGACGTCGTCGCTCGCGGCCAGCTCGAACAGCTTCGCGCGCGCCAGCGGCGGCGCCACGCCGGGCAGCGCCTGGCGCACGAGCAGCGGCTTCTTCTGCCAGTGGCGGCGCATGAAGGCCGCCGGACTCAGGCCGCCCAGCAGCGGCAGCTTCGCATCGACATCCATGCCCGGATTGTGTGCTGTGCGATCATCGCCGGATGCAGATTTCCGCACCCTGCGTCGTCAGCCTCACCTGGGAACTGCACGACGCCCAGAACCGGCCCATCGACGAACTGAAGGAGCCCGTGGAGTTCTTCGTCGGCGGCGACGACCTCCTGGCCAAGGTCGAGGAGGCCCTGCTCGGCCACGCCAAGGGCGCCGAAGTCAGCCTGCAGCTCGAACCGGAGCACGCCTTCGGCGACTACAAGCCTGCCCTGGTGTGCTTCGAGGCGCGCTCGCTGTTCCCGAGGCAGCTCGAGCCCGGCATGGCCTTCGAGGGCCTGCCCGAAGGCGCCGCGACGCCGGACATGCCGCGCGACGCGATCTACGTCGTCACCGAGGTCTACGACGAGCACGTGGTGCTGGACGGCAACCATCCGCTGGCCGGGATGGCGCTGCGCCTGCACATCAAGGTGCGCGACGTGCGCGAGGCCAGCGCCGAGGAGCAGGAAGCCGGCAGCGTGGGCCGCGGCCCGGTGACGGTGCTCGAGCGCCCTGCCCCGGGCGGCACGACGCTGCACTGAGGAGCACCCGGGCAGTGCGCCCGGGTAGTACCCCGCTCAGGCGTGGCCGGTGGAGCCGAAGCCGCCCGCACCGCGGTCGGACGCGGCGAAGTCGTCGACGACGCGGAACACCGCCTGCACCACCGGCACGATCACGAGTTGCGCGATGCGGTCGAAGGGCTGGATCGTGAAGGCCGCGGTGCCGCGGTTCCAGGCGCTCACCATCAGCGGACCCTGGTAGTCGCTGTCGATCAGCCCGACCAGGTTGCCCAGCACGATGCCGTGCTTGTGGCCCAGGCCACTGCGCGGCAGGATCACCGCGGCCAGCCCCGGGTCGCCGATGTGGATGGCGATGCCGGTCGGAATCAGCGCCGAGGCTCCGGGCGCCAGCTCGAGCGGGGCGTCTAGGCAGGCGCGCAGGTCCAGGCCGGCGCTGCCCGGCGTGGCGTAGGCAGGCAGCTGGTCGGCGATGCGGGCGTCCAGCACCCTGAGGTCGATGGTCGTGGTCGTCATGCGGTCGTCGCGGCGGGCACTGCAGGCAGTCGGCGGGCGATCTCGGCCACCAGCGCGCGCGCCAGCGTCAGCTTGTCGGCGCGCGGCAGTTCGGTCTCGCCGGCGGCGTCGACCAGCAGCAGCGCGTTGTCGTCACGGCCGAAGGTGGCCGGGCCGAGGTTGCCGACGATCAGCGGGATGCCCTTGCGCTCGCGCTTCTCGCGGGCGTGGCGCGCGAGGTCCTCGCTCTCGGCAGCGAAGCCCACGCACCACGGACGCTCGCCCTCGGGCAGGCGTGCCACCGTGGCCAGGATGTCGGGGTTCTCGACCATCTCGAAGCTCGGCACCTGCTGCTTGCCGTCCTTCTTGATCTTCTGGCCGGCCGGGTGCGCCGGCCGCCAGTCGGCCACCGCGGCGGTGGCGACGAACACGTCGTGCCGGGCCGCCTGGGGCAGCACGGCGTCGTGCATCTGCAGCGCGCCGGTGACGTCGATGCGCCGCACGCCGCGCGGCGTGGGCAGGTGCACCGGGCCGGCCACCAGCGTCACGCGGGCACCGGCCTCGGCGGCGGCGCGGGCGATCGCGAAACCCATCTTGCCGCTCGACAGGTTGGTGATGCCGCGCACCGGGTCGATCGCCTCGAAGGTGGGGCCGGCGGTGACGAGCACGCTGCGGCCGGAAAGCAGCTTGGGCTGGAAGAAGGCGATCAGTTCGTCGCGCAGCTCCGCGGGCTCGAGCATGCGCCCGTCGCCGGTCTCGCCGCAGGCCTGGTCGCCATTGCCGGGGCCGAGGATGCCGGCGCCGTCGGCCCGCACCTGGGCCACGTTGCGCTGCGTGGCCGGGTGCGACCACATCTCGCGGTTCATCGCCGGGGCCAGCAGCAGCGCGCAGCGCTCGGCCGGCCGCGCCAGGCACAGCAGCGGCAGCAGTTCGCCGGCACGGCCCTGCGCGAGCTGGGCGATGAAGTCGGCGCTGGCCGGGGCGACGAGGATGGCGTCGGCCTCGCGCGAGAGATTGATGTGCGCCATCGCGTTGGGCTCGCGGGCGTCCCACTGGCTGGTGACGACCGGCCGGTTGGTCAGCGCCTGCATCGTCACCGGGGTGATGAACTGCATCGCGGCGTCGGTCATCACGACCTGCACCGTGGCACCGGCCTTGACGAGCTCACGGGCGAGCTCGGCCGCCTTGTAGCAGGCGATCCCCCCGGAGAGCCCGAGGACGATGTGCCGACCCTGGAGTTGCTGGACTACGGTCATTGCGAGACTCTAACAACACACCAAATGCAGAGCGCTCGGAGGCTGCGTCGAACCGGAAGGGACCAGGCGGTCGCCGCGGATCCGGCTCAGCCGGTCCGCTGGCGGCGCCCCCTGGGGGCTGAGCAGCGACGCAGTCCGTCCGGTGGACGGACTGCGCCTTGCGAAGGGCCACGCCACCGGCGTGGCGCGGCCTGCAAGGCAAGCCGCAGGCGCTTCGGGGGGAATCATCTCCCGTGACAGGCCTTGAACTTCTTGCCGCTGCCGCACGGGCAGGGCTCGTTGCGGCCCGGTTTCTTCTCGACGCGTCTCGTCTCGGGCTTCGGGGCGTGATCCAGCCACCACAGCCGCAGGTCCTGGATCGCGAAGCAGGCCTCGTCGATCAGGCGGTCGCGGTCGGGCACCTCCTCGCCGTAGGTGGCGACCAGGTGAGCGCCGAGTTCGTCGCCACCTTCTTCGAAGGTCAGGGCACGCACCTGGGCCAGCAGCTCCTCGAAGACCTCGATCTCGTCGTTCGACGGCGAGAGGTTCCAGTCGGCGGCGAAGTCGTCGAGGGCCTCGAGGAAGCCCTCGGCCCAGACGGCGCCGGTCACCAGTTCGCCGCGCTGATCGGGCTGGATCCAGCCCTTGTCGACGGCTTCCTGGCGGGCCTCGTCGTCCCACGGCGCCATCAGAGGGACCAGGCGCAGCGAGTCCGGGTCCTCCATCAGCCATTCCGGGTCCAGGTGGTCGGCGAGCACGGCGTGGCGTGCACGCAGCGCACGCTCGGCGCGCTCACGATCGGCCGGGTCGGAGAAGGCACGCTCGACGGCGTCGCCGCACATCGCGGCCGTCGCCTCCTCGAAGGGCACGGTGCGCCAGCCCGCGGCCAGCGCGGTGAGGTAGCCGTCGGCCCACTCGGCCGAGACGCGATCGTCGAAGCCGCCAAGGGTCTCGCAGACGGAAGCGAAGGCGGCAACCTCGTCCTCGGTGTTCTGGCGCGGGATCAGGGGCATGGCGGGTGTCAGCGGTCAGGGCGCGGCGGGGCGCAGGGTCACGGGCAGCGGGTTCATGGCGGTGCAGGCACGAGCAGGCGGCTTGGCCAGGGCCGCATCTTCACACGCGGACCACGGTGCTGGCCAGATGCGTGCCGCGCGCTTCCAGCGTGCTTCCCACGTGCTTCCCGCGCGCAAAGGCGCTGCCGCTGCCCGCGGCAGCGCGATCAGACCCGCTCGGCCACCCAGGCCTGCACGCTGGCCAGCGCCTTCGGCAGCCCGGCGGCATCGGTGCCACCGGCCATTGCCATGTCGGGCTTGCCGCCACCCTTGCCGCCCACCTGCTGGGCGACGAAGTTGACCAGCTCGCCGGCCTGGACCTTGCCGGTGCTGTCGGCCGTGACGCCGGCCGCGATCTGGACCTTGCCGCCGTCGACCGCCGCCAGCACGATGGCCGCCGTCTTGAGCTTGTCCTTGAGCTTGTCCATGGTCTCGCGCAGCGCCTTGGCGTCGGCCCCGTCGAGCGTGGCGGCCAGCACCTTCAGGCCCTTGACGTCGACCGCGCGGGCGAGCAGCTCGTCGCCCTGCGCGCTGGCCAGCCGACCCTTGAGCGCGGCGACTTCCTTCTCCAGCGAACGCACCTGCTCCAGCACCGCCGAGACGCGGGCCGGCACCTCGGCCGGCGCCACCTTGAGCACACCGGCCACGCCGCCGAGCTGGCCCTCGAGCTGCTGCAGGTAGGCCAGGGCGTTGTCGCCGGTGACGGCCTCGGCGCGGCGCACGCCGGCGGCGATGCCGCTCTCGGCGACGATCTTGAACAGGCCGATGTCGCCGGTGCGCTGCACGTGGGTGCCGCCGCACAGCTCGCGGCTCGAGCCGATGTCGAGCACGCGCACCTCGTCGCCGTACTTCTCGCCGAACAGCATCATCGCGCCGGCCTTCTGCGCGTCGTCGATGTTCATCACCCGCGCCTGCGTCGCGGCGTTGGCGAGGATCTCGGCGTTGACGATGGCCTCGACCTGCGCGACCTGCGCGTCGGTCAGCGGCGCGTTGTGCGCGAAGTCGAAGCGCGTGCGCTCGGCGTTGACCAGCGAGCCTTTCTGCTGCACGTGCGCGCCCAGCACCTCGCGCAGCGCCTTGTGCATCAGGTGGGTGACGCTGTGGTTGCGCATGGTCTTCGCGCGGCGCTCGCCGTCGACGCGGGCGACGAAGACGTCGCCGAGCTCGACCTCGCCCTCGACGATGCGGCCCTGGTGGCCGTGCACCGCCGCCTGCACCTTGACGGTGTCCTCGACGACGACGCGGGCACGCGTGTTGCGCAGCTCGCCGGTGTCGCCGACCTGGCCGCCGCTCTCGGCGTAGAAGGGGGTGTGGTCGAGCACGATCACCACGTCGTCACCGGCCTTGGCCTTCGTCACCGCGGTGCCGTCGACGTACAGCGCCGTCACCTTGGAGTGCTCGCACACCAGGTGCTCGTAGCCATGGAACGCGGTGTCGTCGCCGCTGTACTCCAGGCCGGCGGCCATCCTGAACTTCGCCGCGGCGCGGGCCTGCTCGCGCTGGCGCGCCATCGCGGCGTTGAAGCCGGCCTCGTCGACGCTGACGCCGCGCTCGCGGCAGACGTCGGCGGTGAGGTCGAGCGGGAATCCGAAGGTGTCGTGCAGCTTGAAGGCGGTCTCGCCGTCGATGCCCTGCCCCGCCGCCAGCGCCGACTCGAGGATCTCGATGCCGTTGGCAATGGTCTGGAAGAAGCGCTCCTCCTCCTGGCGCAGCACGTCGGTCACGCGCACGGCCTCGCGTCGCAGTTCGGGGTAGGCGTCGCCCATCTCGGCGGCCAGCGGGCCGACCAGCTTGTGGAAGAAGGGCCGGCGCGCACCGAGCTTGTAGCCGTGGCGGATGGCGCGGCGGGCGATGCGCCTGAGCACGTAGCCGCGGCCCTCGTTGCCCGGGATCACGCCGTCGGTGACGGTGAAGGCGCAGGCACGGATGTGGTCGGCGATGACCTTCAGGCTCGGGGTCTGCGGGTCGATGGCCGCGCTGCCGCCGGAAGCGGCCACCGCGTCGCGGGTGTGCTGCAGAAGGTTGGCGAAGAGGTCGATCTCGTAGTTGCTGTGCACGTGCTGCAGCACCGCGGCCAGGCGTTCCAGGCCCATGCCGGTGTCGACGCTGGGCTTGGGCAGCCGGTGCATCGTGCCGTCTTCCGTGCGGTTGAACTGCATGAAGACGTTGTTCCAGATCTCGATGTAGCGGTCGCCGTCCTGTTCGGCGCTGCCCGGCGGGCCGCCCGCCACCTCGGGGCCGTGGTCGTAGAAGATCTCGGAGCACGGGCCGCAGGGGCCGGTGTCGCCCATCATCCAGAAGTTGTCGGACATGTAGCGGCCGCCCTTGTTGTCGCCGATGCGCACGATGCGCTCGGCGGGCAGCCCGATGACCTCGAGCCAGATGTCGTAGGCCTCGTCGTCCTCTTCGTAGACGGTGGCCCAGAGCTTGTCCTTGGGGAGCTTGAAGTGGACCGTCAGCAGTTCCCAGGCGTAGGCGATGGCGTCGCGCTTGAAGTAGTCGCCGAACGAGAAGTTGCCCAGCATCTCGAAGAACGTGTGGTGGCGGGCCGTGTAGCCCACGTTCTCGAGGTCGTTGTGCTTGCCGCCGGCGCGGATGCACTTCTGCGCCGTGGCCGCGCGGGTGTAGGCGCGCTTGTCGAAGCCGAGGAAGACATCCTTGAACTGGTTCATCCCCGCATTGGTGAACAGCAGGGTCGGGTCGTCGCCCGGGACCACGGGCGAGCTCGCGACGACGGCGTGGCCCTTCGACTCGAAGAACTTCAGGAACGTGGAGCGGATCTCGGAGGCTTTCATCCGTCGTCTTTCGCGGGGGTCGAATGCGCCAAGTGCTTGATTTTCCAGCCCTGGCAAAGCCTCGGATTATAGGTGGGGGGTCATTCCGACGCCCTATGATCGGTCACCCTTCGACCGCACCGCAGCCCCATGG
Source organism: Rubrivivax sp. (assembly GCA_044374875.1). Classification (GTDB taxonomy): domain Bacteria; phylum Pseudomonadota; class Gammaproteobacteria; order Burkholderiales; family Burkholderiaceae_C; genus Rubrivivax. The sequence goes on along the minus strand of JBILNT010000019.1, from coordinate 7,079 downwards.
ACACGAAGACAACCCCGCTGGTCGCCCTGGCCGACCCTTCCCTGCTCCGGACCGACGGCCTGATCAACGGCCAGTGGGTGCCCGGCACCTCGCGTTTTGCCGTCACCGACCCGGCCACCGGCCAGTTGCTGGCGGAGGCGGCCAACCTCGGCCCGGTCGACGCCGCGGCGGCCATCTCCGCGGCCGACAAGGCCTGGCCGGCCTGGCGCGCGAAGACGGCCAAGGAACGCGCCGCGATCCTGATGCGCTGGTTCCACCTGCTGCACCAGCACGCCGACGACCTCGCCCGCATCATGACCGCCGAGCAGGGCAAGCCGCTGGCCGAGGCCAAGGGCGAGGTCGGCTATGGCGCCAGCTTCATCGAGTGGTTCGCCGAGGAGGCCCGCCGCGTCTACGGCGAGACCATCCCGACCACCGACAACAACAAGCGCTACCTCGCGATCCGCCAGCCCATCGGCGTGTGCGCGGCCATCACGCCGTGGAACTTCCCCATCGCGATGATCACCCGCAAGGTCGCGCCTGCGCTGGCCGCGGGCTGCCCGGTGATCATCAAGCCGGCCGAGCAGACGCCGCTGTCGGCACTGGCGGTGGCGGAACTCGCCCAGCGCGCAGGCATGCCTGCCGGCGTGCTGAACATCCTGTGTGCCGACAGCGCCAACTCGATCGAGATCGGCAACGTGCTGTGCTCCAGCGACGTCGTTCGCCACCTCTCGTTCACCGGCTCGACCGAGGTGGGGCGCATCCTGGCACGCCAGTGCGCGCCGACGATCAAGAAGCTCAGCCTCGAGCTCGGCGGCAACGCGCCCTTCATCGTCTTCGACGACGCCGACCTCGACTCCGCAGTAGAGGGCGCAATGGTCAGCAAGTACCGCAACGCCGGCCAGACCTGCGTCTGCGCCAACCGCCTGTACGTGCAGGACAGCGTCTACGACGCCTTCGTCGCGAAGCTCGCCGAGAAGGCCGCGCAGCTGAAGGTGGGCAACGGCTTCGAGGCCGGCGTCAACCAGGGCCCTCTGATCGACGACCAGGCGATCGCGAAGGTCGAGGACCACGTCGCCGATGCGCTGGCCAAGGGTGCACGGGTGGTCGTCGGCGGCGCGCGGCAGGGCGAGCGCTTCTACGCACCCACGGTGCTGGCCGACGTGACCGGCGAGATGAAGTGCGCGAAGGAAGAGACCTTCGGCCCGGTGGCGCCGGTCTTCCGCTTCCACACCGAGGCCGAGGCGATCGAGGCAGCCAACGCGACCGAGTTCGGGCTGGCCAGCTACTTCTACAGCCGGGACGTCGGGCGTGTCTTCCGCGTTGCCGAGGCGCTGGAGTACGGCATGGTGGGCATCAACACCGGGCTCATCTCCGCCGCCGAAGTGCCCTTCGGCGGCGTCAAGCAATCGGGCCTGGGCCGCGAAGGTTCGCGCCACGGCATCGACGACTACGTCGAGATCAAGTACCTCTGCCTGGGCGACATCCTGAGGTGAAGGCAGCAGCCCGGAAAGGCCGAAGGCCCCTCGGCGGGGCCTTCGCGGGCGTGGATCCTGGAGCGGGTGAAGGGAATCGAACCCTCGTATGAAGCTTGGGAAGCTGCCGTTCTGCCATTGAACTACACCCGCGGCGGTCCATATCTTAGCCCATGGCGCAGGCCCCGGCAGGCCGTTGCGGACCCCAAGCCACGGCCGCTGCGGCTGCCGGCGGCGCGGCCGGTCGGCGCCGCAGGGCGGGTTTATGCTCGCAGCCCGAGAACCGACCCCGCCTGCGCGCCATCGCACGTCGCGCAGCCCCTCCTCCCCAGATGAACCAGACCCCGCCCGGTCACGCTTCGCACCCCGAGCCCGAGCCGACGGGCACACCCCGGCGCATCCGCAGCTTCGTCCTGCGCGGCGGCCGCATGGGCAGCGGCCAGCAGCGGGCGCTGGCGGAACTCGGCCCGCGCTTCGTGCTGCCCTATGCCGATGCACCCCTCGACCCCGCGGCGGTGTTCGGCCGCGACGCGCCGCTCGTGTTGGAGATCGGTTTCGGGATGGGCGACGCCACGGCCGAGGTGGCTGCCGCCGCGCCGGGCACCGACTTCCTCGGCATCGAGGTGCACGAGGCTGGCGTCGGCGCCTTGCTGCGGCACATCGGCGAGCGCGGCCTGGCCAACGTGCGCGTCGTGCGCCACGACGCCGTCGAAGTGGTGGAGCACATGATTCCCCCTGGCGCCCTCTCGGGCGTGCACGTCTGGTTTCCCGACCCCTGGCACAAGAAGCGGCACCACAAGCGCAGGCTGATCCAGCCCGCCTTCGTGGCGCTGCTGGCGTCCCGACTGGCGCCCGGCGGCTACCTTCACTGCGCGACCGACTGGGAACCCTACGCGGTGCAGATGCTGGAGGTGCTGTCGGCCGAGCCGGCGCTGCGCAACACGGCCGACGGTTTCGCGCAACGCCCCGACTGGCGGCCGCTGACCAAGTTCGAGTACCGCGGCCTGAAGCTCGGCCACGGCGTCTGGGACCTGCTGTTCAGGCGCTCCAGCTGACCACGCCCGTCCAGGCCGTCAAGAGCACGATCCCGCCGAAGACGATGCGGTACCAGGCGAAGATCGTGAAGTCGTGGGTCGAGACGTAGCGGATCAGCCAGCGAATGCACAGCAGCGCGCTGAAGAACGAGAACACCAGGCCGACCGCGAACATCGGTGCGTCGGCCATCGACAGCAGTTCCCTGTCCTTCCACACCGAGTAGGCGCCCGCGCCCATCAGCGTCGGGATGCCGAGGTAGAAGCTGAACTCGGTGGCGGCGCGGCGCGAGAAGCCGAAGACCATCGCGCCGATGATCGTGGCACCCGAGCGGCTCGTGCCAGGGATCAACGCCAGGCACTGCACCAGGCCGACCTTCAGCGCATCGAGCGCGGACATGTCGTCGACGGACTCGACGCGGGCCCGGCGGCCGCCCTCCAGGTCACGCTCGCCGAAACGGCGCCGGTGGCGCCGCTCGACCCACAGGATGACCAGGCCGCCGATCACGAAGGCCATGGCCACGGGCACGGGGTGAAAGAGGTGGGCCTTGACCATCTTGCCGAAGGCCAGCCCCATCACGACCGCCGGGACGAAGGCGATCAGCACGTTGCGGGCGAAGCGCTGGGCCACAGGGTCGCCGGTGATGCCCATCACGGTGCGACCGAGCCTCTCGCGGTACTCCCAGATCACCGCCAGCATTGCGCCGGTCTGGATCGCGATCTCGAACACCTTGACCGTCGGGCCCGTGAAGTCGAGCAGCGAGGCGGCGAGGATCAGGTGCCCGGTCGACGAAATCGGCAGGAACTCGGTGAGTCCCTCGACCACGCCCATCACGGCGGCCTTGAGCAGGAGGATCGGGTCCAAGAGGTGCGGTGGCGCTGGCGAAGGGGCGGATCATAGCGGCGCCGGTCCCGCGCCCCGCCCGCTGCACGGCACCGTGCCGCTTCGCTCAGCAGCAGCCGGCAGGAATGCGCGCGGAGCGCGGATCTTCCTTGGCACAGTCGCTGCATCGGCCGTAGAGCGTGAGGTCGTGGTCCTCCACGGTGAAGCCCGGCGGCGCGAGTGATGCCAGGTCACCCGGGCACGCATCGACCTCGAACACCCGCTGACACCGCCTGCACTGGAAGTGGTGGTGGTGCCCGCCGCCCGTCAGCTCGAAGCGGGGATTCTCGCCAGGCAGGACGACCGACCTCAGTTCGCCCTCGTCGAGCAGCATGCGCAGGTTGCGATAGACAGTGGCAATGCTCAACCCGGGAGCGCCGGCCTGGGCCGCCTCCAGCACCTCCTGCGGGAGTAGCGGGCGCCCAGCCCGGGCGATGGCGTCGCGGATCGCGGTGCGCTGGCGGGTGTTGCGTTCCATCGGACAAGGGTAGCGGAACTGCGGAAAGGCGCTGCAATGAGGGGACGACGCCGTTGATCTGGCATTAATGCGAATGCATTCTCACTATACTTAGACATCCAATGCCTTCGATCCGTGACTGTTCCGAGGTCATCCCCTCGACCGAAGGCACGCCGCCCCGACCAGGAGAACCACGATGAGTACCCGATCCCCAAGCTCGCGCCGCAAGGCCGCGCTCGCCATCGGACTGCTGACCGCCGCGGCGGCGATCAAGGCGCAGTCGGCAACAGCCGAGGATGGATGGCAGTTCGGTGCCGTGCTCGACCTCACCGCCACCTCGCGCCCGCTTGAACTCGGCACTCGCGACCAGGGCCTCCAACTCGGCCACTCCGACCTCACGGCCAGCGGCCCGTTGGGCCGCCACCTGCTGGCGAGAGTCAACGCAGTGGTGGCCACGCACGAAGGCAAGCTCGAGAAGGGCCTCGAGGAGGCGTGGATCGAGACCCGCACCCTGCCGGCCGGTCTGAGCGCGCGGGCCGGCCGCTTCGCGTCCCAGATCGGCCATCTCAACCAGCAGCACCCTCACGCCGACGACTTCGTCGAGCGCCCCCTGCTGTACCGGGCCCTGCTCGGAGGTCACTGGTTCGACGACGGTCTGCGGCTGAACCTGACCCTGCCTGCGAGCCTGTACTGGATGGTGGGGGCCGAGGCGTTCCGCGGCCGCAAGCTGGTGCCGGAGACCGAGCACCATGGCGGCGGCCTCGGTGTCGTCACGCTGGTCACGAAGATCGGAGGCGACATCGATCGATCGAACAGCTGGCAACTCGGGCTGTCCTACCTGAAGAGCCGACGCATCGCGGCGGCCGGGGATCATCACGGTCATGACGACGAAGAGACCGGGGAAGAAGAGCACGAGCACGAGCACGAGCAAGGACATGGACACAGCCACGGCGCACAGTTCGGCGGCAGACATCTCTGGATGGTCGATGCGACCTGGAAATGGGCACCCGACGGCAACAACCGTGATCGCCAGCTCCGCGTGACGGCCGAGGCCGCGCGGGTGACCGGCATCAATGCACTCGCCAGCTCGGGCCAGCGACACCGGGCGCTGGCTCTTGCGGCGGTGTGGCGCTTCGAACCCCAGTGGGAGGTGGGCGCAAGGCTTGGCCGACTGCGGGTGTCCATGCCGCACGGCGACCACTTCGATCCCGGGCGCATGAGCGAGCAGTCGCTGATGCTGGCATGGAAGCCTTCGCACATGCAGTCTCTGCGCCTGCAGTTCACGCGCCAGCACGATGTCGTCGGCTTCGAGGAGCCCGCAAGGCGCTCTGTCGCGCTGCAGTACGTCCTTGCATTCGGTGCACACGGCGCCCATGCGTACTGAGTCCGTACGCGCCCTGGCTGCGGCGCTTCTATGCGTCCTTCTCGGGGTCGGTCCGGCCAGCGCGCAGACCATCTTCGCCTGCGAACCCGAGTGGGCCGCGCTGACGCGGGTGCTCCTGCCCGCGGCGCGCCTGCACGTGGCCACTCACGCACGCCAGGACCCGCATCACATCGAGGCCCGGCCCGCGCTGATCGCCCAGTTGCGACGTGCGGACGCCGCCATCTGCACGGGGGCGGAACTCGAAGCGGGATGGCTGCCGACCCTGCAGCAGCGAGCAGGCAATCCACGTGTGCAGTCAGGTGCGCCGGGCCTGTTCTTCGCCGCCAGCGCAACGACGCTGATCGACGCAATGCCCGGCGCCACCGGCAGCCCGTTCGCCGGCGACGTGCACGCAGCGGGCAACCCACACCTGCACGCCGACCCGCGAAGGCTGCTGGAAGTGGCGCAGCACTGGAGCGCGCGCCTGCAGATGCTCTTCCCCGGCGAGGCCGCCGCGATCGCAAAGCGCCATGAGGCCTTCGCAGCACAGTGGCGCGCCCGTATCGCCGGATGGGAGAAGCGGGCAGCCCCGCTGCGCGGCGCACGCGTGGCCGCACAGCACGGCACCTTCGCGTACCTCTGGGGCTGGCTGGGCATCCAGCAAGTCGCGGACCTCGAGCCGAAGCCCGGACTCGCCCCGACCCCTGGGCACCTGCAGCGCCTGTTCGACGCATTGCGCGATCGGCCACCGACCGCCATCGTGGTCAACGGCTTCCAGGATCCGCGGGCGGGCCGCTGGCTGGCGCAGCAACTCGGCGGCAAGGTGCCGCTCGTCCAGTTGCCCGCCACCGTCGAGGACCCGGATGCACCCGACGCGCTGGGCCGCTGGTTCGACCAGTTGCTCGCCTCCCTGGGTGCGCCCTGACCGGCGACTGCGAGCGCGGTGAGCGATCTCTGGTTCCTCGCGCCGGTAGGCGCGGTCGTCGCCGGTGTCCTGGCACTGGCCCCGCTGGGTGCCCAGGTGTTGCGGCGTGGTGTGGTGTTCATCGACCTCGCGGTCGCGCAGGCCGCCGCCGCAGCAGCGCTGGCGGTCGTCGCGCTGGGCGACCATCCGCCCTGGTGGCTGACCCAGTTCGCCGCCGCGACAGGCGCCTTGCTGGCGACAGCGCTGGTGGCCGCCCTGGCGCGCGGATGGCCGGAACACCGGGAGGCGCTGATCGGCTTGCTCTACGTAGCCTGCGCGTGCTCGGCCTTGCTGGTGTCGCGGGGCGATGCGCACGGCGCAGAGCATCTCCACGCCCTGCTGGCGGCCGACGTGCTGTGGTCGGACTGGCCACAGGCGTCCGCACTGGCCGCCTGCGCCTGCGCGGTCACCCTGGCAGGCAGGCGCCTGCGCCAGGACAAGGTCTTCTTTCTGGCATTCGCCCTCGTCGCCAGCGTCGTCGTGCAGGTGCTGGGGCTGTTCATCGTCTTCGCCGCCCTCATCGCCCCGGGCCTGTGGCGACGCGCCGGGTGGAGCGCGCCAGCGGCAACGGCACTGGCCGTGGCAGCTGCGCTCGCGGGCCTGGGCGCATCCTGGGTCCTGGACGCGCCCAGCGGATCACTGGTGGCGCTGGCACTGGCCCTGTGCGGCGTCCTCAGCTTCCTCGGCCGGCGCAACGGCACACCCCGAACCTAGGCGCACCGCGTTCGCCCGCAGTCCGCGCGATGCGCTGGGGTCAACCCGCGGGCCGCTCCCCGTGTCCCCGCGACGCCAAAGGCCCACCGCCGTGCCCGCACCACGGCGGCGCGCCCCGCCGGTAGTCTTTTCCAATCCAGGTATGAGCCTGGAGCCGCCGGGTCGATGGACGCCGCGCGCGGCGATCCGTTGTAGTCATCGCGAGTGTATTTG
>JBILNT010000276.1:0-2980 GCA_044374875.1 Rubrivivax sp. | reverse complement strand
GCGGTGAGATCGTGCCGGCGCTGGACCGTGGCCTGATCGATGGCGCCGAGTTCAACAACGCCACCTCCGACCGCATCCTGGGCTTCCCCGACGTGGTGAAGAACTGCATGCTGCAGAGCTTCCACCAGAGCGGCGAGCAGTTCGAGATCCTGTTCAACAAGGCCAAGTACGACGCGCTGCCCGGCGAGCTGAAGTCGGTCATCGACTACGCCGTCCAGGCCGCCAGCGCCGACATGAGCTGGAAGGCCATCCAGCGCAACAGCCAGGACTACATCGAGCTCAAGACCAAGGACAACGTCAAGTTCTTCAAGACGCCCGACCCGATCCTGCGCGCGCAGCTCGCCGCCTGGGACAAGGTCACGGCCGCCAAGTCGGCCGAGAACCCGCTGTTCAAGAAGGTGATGGACTCGCAGCGCGCCTTCGCCCAGCGCGCGGGCTCGTGGCAGAACGACTACATGGTCGACTTCAAGATGGCCTGGAACCACTACTTCCGCCAGCCGGCCAAGAAGGCCTGACGCCCCCGGCGTGAAGCCCTGGTGACAGGGCTAGGGGCCACCGCTGCCGCAAGGCCGGTGGCCCCTTACATTTCAGGTGCGGACTGCCCGCACCCCTGGACAAACGAGAAAGACCTGCGATGCAACGCCTGCTGCTCGGCGTGGACCGGCTGTCCACCTGGCTCGGACAGCTCTTCGCCTGGGTGATCGTCCTGCTCACGCTGATGATCACCTGGGAAGTGTTCTCCCGCTACGTGATGAATTCGCCGCACGACTGGGCCCTGGACGCCCAGATCATGATGTATGGCACCTTGTTCATGACCGCAGGCGCGTACACGCTGTCGAAGAACGGTCACGTGCGCGGCGACGTCCTCTACGGCTTCTTCCAGCCGCGCACGCAGGCCACGATCGACCTCGTGCTCTACATCGTCTTCTTCCTGCCCGGCATCGTCGCGCTGACCTGGGCCGGCTGGAACTTTGCCAGCGACTCGCTGGCCATCCGCGAGAGCACGTTCTCCGCCACGCCGCTGCCGGTCTACCCGTTCAAGTTCGTCATCCCGCTGTGCGGGGCGATGCTGCTGCTGCAGGGCCTGGTCGAGATCGTCCGCTGCGTGCAGTGCCTCCAGACCGGCGAGTGGCCCTCGCGCGAGCAGGACGTCGAGGAGGTCGACGTCGACAAGCTCAAGGCCATGGTCCACGTGAAGGACGAGGACATCGCGTCGCTGGACAAGTTCGTCACCGCCCAGGAGCCCAAGGCGGGGGGTGCGCGATGAAGGTCCGCAAGGAACTCTGGTTCGGCTTCACGCTGATGGGCCTCATCATCGCCGGCACGGCGGCGATGATGCTGTCTGTCGACACCATCACCAACGGCCACTACGGCCTGATGATGCTGGCGCTGGTGGTGGTGGCCATCATGCTCGGCTTCCCGACGGCGTTCACGCTGATGGGCATGGGCATGCTGTTCGCCTACTTCGCCTACCACTCGGGGGGCCAGACCTCCGCCGGGGCGATCCGGCAGACGCTGGACCTGATGGTGCAGCGCGCCTACGCGGTGATGGGCAACGACGTGCTCATCTCGATCCCGCTGTTCGTCTTCATGGGCTACCTCGTCGAGCGGGCCAACCTGATCGAGAAGCTCTTCAAGAGCCTGCACCTGGCGATGGCCCGCGTGCCCGGCTCGCTGGCGGTGGCCACGCTGTTCACCTGCGCGGTGTTCGCCACGGCCACAGGCATCGTCGGCGCCGTGGTCACGCTGATGGGCCTGCTGGCCTTCCCGCAGATGCTGCGCGGCGGCTACGACGTGCGCGTCTCGGCCGGCGCGATCACGGCCGGCGGCTGCCTGGGCATCCTGATCCCGCCGAGCGTGATGCTGATCGTCTACGGCGCCACCGCGGGCGTGTCCGTGGTGCAGCTGTACGCGGGCGCCTTCTTCCCTGGCCTGATGCTCGCCGGCCTGTACGTGATCTACGTGATCCTGCTGGCCAAGCTCAAGCCGAACCTGATGCCGCCGCTGCCGATGTCCGAGCGGCTCGTGCCGCTGCCCGCGCCGACGCAGAAGATCTCGGAGACGATCTCCAACACCGCGCTGCCGGCGCTGCTGCGCGCCCTCAAGGGCGGGCGCAACGCCGAGGTGCCGACCGGTCACATCCTGCGCCAGCTCGGCGTCGCGCTGCTGCCGGCGCTGCTGTTCGCGCTGGTCACGGCCTGGAGCTGGCACCTGAACACGGCGCCGAAGGTGGCGGAAGCCGCCGTCGAGGGCCTGCAGCAGATGGGCCAGGGCGTCGCGACCGAATCGTCGGGCGAAGGCAGCCTGGCCGAGCCGCCCGCCGCGGACGAGGGCGGCGTGAAGGAGCCCCCTGGCGCCAGCGCTGGCGTTCAGGAGCCTCCGGGCAGCAGCGACGGCGTGCAGGAGCCTCCGGGCAGCGCAGCAGCCTCGGCCGCGGCGCCGGCCGATGGCGGCGTGCAGGAACCTCCGAGGGCGTCGGCATCGCCCGCGACGGCGGGTGCTGCCGACGGCGGCGAGCGCACGGCGGCCACGACTGGATGGTGGATCGGCGTGGGCATAGGCGCGCTGGCGCTGGTGGCGTTCTACGCCCTGCTCAGCTTCCAGCGGCTCGAAGTCTTCAAGATGCTGCTGTCGAGCTTCTTCCCGCTGCTGGTCCTGATCCTCGCGGTGCTGGGCTCGATCGTCTTCGGCCTGGCCACGCCGACCGAGGCCGCCGCGGTGGGGGCCTTCGGCGGCTTCCTGCTCGCGGTGGCCTACCGGCAGTTCAACATGACGGTGCTGAAGGATTCCGTGTTCCTGACGGCCAAGACCAGCGCCATGGTGTGCTGGCTGTTCGTCGGCAGCGCGATCTTCTCGGCCGCCTTCGCGCTGCTGGGCGGGCAGGAGCTGGTCGAGAACTGGGTCATGTCGCTGAACCTGACGAAGACGCAGTTCCTCGTCCTCAGCCAGGTGATCATCTTCCTGCTCGGCTGGCCGCTGG
>JBILNT010000140.1:0-10017 GCA_044374875.1 Rubrivivax sp. | reverse complement strand
GCCTACCATCCGGGCTGTCACTCAGGCACTCCACCCAGGGTGTCCGCGATCGCCTGGAACGCTGTCCGCGATCAGCCTGGAATGAGTGTCCGCGATCAGTGGAATGCGCACTTATGAATCGCAAGCCGAGCGATGAAGAGCGCATCGAGTGGTCAACTGAGTTCGCGGACACGCTTGAGCGCGTGAATCGGATCATCGAGGCGAATCACCTTCCACCTGCGGTCCTGGTGCGCGTCGGGGAGTCGGTGGCGTGGCATGCCCATTACCCCGAAGGGGAGACCAAAGAGCCTGCGCGGCGAATCCTGACGCACCTTGAGCGCGACCTCGAAACCCGCGTGACGCGGGTGCTCATGGACGGCTGGGGGCACCGCACCTGGAAGCTCGGCGGCAGCCGACTGGAGCACAACGAGCAGATGCAGGGCAAACTCGCGGCGGAGATCGAGCGCACGTACCCGAGCGCTGACGGCCTCGCCGCCTTCATCGACGAACGGCTGCGCGTCCTCAAGAGCTACGGAGACGAGACGCTCCAGTCAGCGCACCTCCTGGTGAACCGGCTGATCGGCAATCAGCTCGCGCTGGCTCGCGAGGTCCTCGATGTTCGCGACCTCTTGCCCGAGAGTCCGGTTACCGCATACGCCCCGGTCGCCCTCGCGACGCTCCTCAAGCAAGCGCCGACCGAGGCGCATGCCCGAATCGATGCGCTGCTCGCCGGGGGGGATGAGCGCCTCTGGCTGGTTGCCCGCGCGTACGCGATGGGACTCGGAAAGCGGCGACTCCTCGACGAGGATCGCGAAGTGATCCGGCGGATCTTCTCCTCGGATCAGCCCGGCGTGCTCGGGTGCGCCCCGTGGATCTTCAGGGAAGTGGCAGAGCTGAGCACGGAGTTTGCCATCGACCTGCTCGCGAGAGCTAACCCGGCACTTCTCCAAGCGTCTCGCGGCGACATCTTCATGTGGCTCGATGACGACAAGCTCGTGCCGCTCGACTCCATCTCGGATGAGCAGCTCCAAAGAATCCTCGCCCTTTTCGAGTCGCCTGAGAGGCTAGACGAACACTTCGTGCACGGATTTCTGACCCGTGTCTCCAAGCGCAACCCGCGGCTCGTGGTCGAGCTCGCGAAGCGGCGGCTTGAAAGGGCAGCGAAGAACGACGACTGGAGCATGTCGCCAATCGGCGGGATCTCGCGTCATACGCCCTCACTCGATGTCCTAGCGCATGAGGACGGCATGACGCTCCTCCGAGGCGTGCTTGAGTGGGCGCTTCCCCACGTCGGCAGATACCCGTTCGCCCACCACCTCGCCGACCTGGTGGCGGGCGTCTTCGGATTCCGGCACCCGGTCTTCACCGCGGTCGCAGAGGAGTGGAGCGCGGGAGGCCGAGCGGAACACTTCAAGCTGATCGCCAGCGTGCTCAGAGAGGCGCCGGCATCGTTCGTCTTCGCTGAGGTGGAGTTCGTCAAGCGCATCCTCAAGTCGGCGCGTGCGCTCGGGAAATCGGTGCATCGCGATCTCAGTTCCTCCCTCTATGCGGCGGCACTAAGCAGCGTCCGCTCAGGGACCCCCGGAATGCCGTTTCCAGAAGACCTCCGCACCAGGGAACAGTCCGAGGCCGTGCTGGCGACCCTCAGCAAAGTGGACTCGGCGTATGGGCTCTATGAGGACCTCAAGAAGCATGCCGAACACGGGATCGAACGCTCGCTGGCGGAAGGCAGGGCGATGGACGAGGAAGATGCGGACGCGTGATCCTGGCCTCGGCCTCGTGCTAGGCAGCATCGGGGTGTCGCAGCCGGCCAAACCACCTGCCTCGAGAGTTCAACGGTCACTCACGACAAGTGCCCGCGAAGTACTGGTTCCTGGATGCCGCCGACACGCGGCCCGCAACCGCGAGTGACTCTGACCAGTCTGCAGCTGTCAATCGGGCGTATCGGATAGTCCTACCGCGATCGACGCTCATCTAAATCGACCGGCTTCGCCCAATCACACCGGCGCCGCCGTCGTCACCACCTTCATGCTCGGCGGCAAAAGCGTGGGCGTATGGCTCTCCCCCGCCACCCACGCATCGATCATGTCCGCCCACTCTTGCAGCATGTGGCGCCGCTGCTCGGCGTACTCGGCCTTGTTGTAGACCCCGCGCGATGAGCGGCCGTCCTCGTGGGCGAGGCACTTCTCGATCCAGTCCCCGTTGAATCCCAACTCGTTCAGGATGGTCGATCCCGTGCGCCGCAGGTCGTGCACGGTGAACGGCTCCAGCGGCAGGTTCGACTCCTTGGCCTTCTCTGCGATCACCTGGGTGACGCGGTTGAGCGTAGCCTTCGACATGCAGCGATCGGCGTCGTAGCGCGACGGCAGGACGAACTTCGACCCGGCCGCGCAGGTGTGCAGCGCAATGAAGATGTCGAGCGCCTGCTGCGACAGGTAGACGTTGTGCGGCTTGCCCGCCTTCATCCGCGACTTCGGGATCGACCAGACTGCGTTCTCGAAGTCCACCTCGTCCCAGGTCGCCTCGATCAGTTCGCTCTTGCGCACCAGTGTCAGCAGCACCAGGCGCAGGGCCAAGCGAATGGTCGGCAGCGTCGCTGTTGTCTCCAGCAGCCGGTGCATCAGCCGGATCTCGGAGGGCGATAGCGCCCTATCCTTCGGCACGAAGGTCGCGATCGACGACGGCCCGACCTCGTCAGCAGGGTTCGGCGCCTTTTCGCCGTGCATGGCGGCGTAGGCAAACACGAGCTTGACGATGTCGCGCGTGATCACGGCCGTGGCTGGCGCTCCACGGGCCTTGATCTTGGCGCACAGGGCACGCAAGTCCTCCGGCCGGATCTCGGCCATGCGTCGGTTCTGGAAGACCGGCAGGATGTCCCGGTCAATGACCGTCTTGCGCATGGCCCGGGTGCTGTCGGCCATCTTGTGCTCGGCCAGCCAGCGCCGGGTGAACTCGCCAAAGGTCTTGGCCTCGGTCCGTCGGATCTTCTCCCGCTGCTTTTCCTGGGCGGGGGAGATGCCCTGGGCGATCGCCCTGCGCGCCTCCATGCAGCGCTCGCGCGCCATCAGCAGCGAGATCCCGTCCTTCAAACCGTAGCGGCCGATCGTGAGCGTCTCGCGCCGCCCGTTCAGGCGGTAGTCCATCCTGAAGCTGATGGTGCCGCGGGGCGTGACCACCACGTAGAGGCCGTCGCGGTCGGCGACCTTGTAGAGCGCAGCCCGCGGCTTCAACCCTCGTAGCGTGCCATCTGACAGCATCGGCGAACCCTCCTTTGCGGAGAATTCTACCGCCAGTCAAAAGCTCCCGCTACGTAGCATCTAAGTGCTTGTCAGCGTTTGCGTTTTCCGGATTTCGCGTACCGTCAATCTCAACTGAAGCGAGACGGTAGAAGTTTTGACCACTCTGCAAGCTCATGATCTGCCGCCAGAACTGCCGTCTACCGGAACCGCATTCCCCCGATAGTCTTCGATAGACGCTGAAAGACGTTTTTCATTGCAAATCAAACACTTAGGAAATTTTCTCGACTGTCTTCGATAGTCCCCGAAAGACGCCGAATCATTCCCACTCGATGGTGGCGGGGGGCTTGCTGCTCACGTCGTAGGTCACCCGGTTGATGCCGCGCACTTCGTTGATGATGCGACCGGAAACCTTCTTCAGCAGCGCGTAGGGCAGCTCGGCCCAGTCTGCGGTCATGAAGTCGCTGGTCTGCACGGCACGCAGCGCCACCACGTAGTCGTAGGTGCGGCCGTCGCCCATCACGCCCACGCTCTTGACCGGCAGGAACACGGCGAAGGCCTGGCTCGTGAGGTCGTACCAGCTCTTGCCTGAATCGGGCTCGATGGTCGAGCGCAGTTCGTCGATGAAGATCGCGTCGGCCCGGCGCAGCAGGTCGGCGTAGTCCTTCTTCACCTCACCGAGGATGCGCACGCCAAGACCCGGCCCGGGGAACGGGTGGCGGTAGACCATCTCGTGCGGCAGGCCCAGCGCGACGCCGAGTTCGCGCACCTCGTCCTTGAACAGGTCGCGCAGCGGCTCCAGCAGCTTCAGGCCCAGGGTCGCGGGCAGGCCGCCGACGTTGTGGTGGCTCTTGATCGTGGTGGCCTTCTTCGTCTTCGCGCCCCCCGACTCGATGACGTCGGGGTAGATCGTGCCCTGGGCCAGCCACTTCGCGTTGACGAGCTTCTTCGCCTCGCGCTGGAAGACCTCGACGAACTCGCGGCCGATGATCTTGCGCTTGGCTTCCGGGTCCGAGACTCCGGCAAGCGCGCCCATGAACTCGGCGCTGGCGTCGACATGCACCACCTTCGCGTGCAGGCGGCCCGCGAACATCTCCATCACCATGCGCCCCTCGTCCAGGCGCAGCAGGCCGTGGTCGACGAAGACGCAGGTGAGCTGGTCACCGATGGCGCGGTGTATCAGTGCGGCGGCGACGCTCGAGTCCACGCCGCCCGACAGGCCGAGGATCACCTCCTCGTCGCCCACCTCGTCGCGGATGGCGGCCACCGCCTCGGCGACGTGGTCGCGCATGATCCAGTCGGGGCTGGCGCCGCAGATGCCGAGCACGAAACGCTCGAGCATCGCGCGGCCCTGCACGGTGTGCGTGACCTCGGGGTGGAACTGCACGGCGTAGTAGCCGCGCGCCTCGTCGGCCATGCCGGCGATCGGGCAGCTCGGCGTGCTGGCCATGAGCTTGAAGCCGGGTGGCAGCGCCGTGACCTTGTCGCCGTGGCTCATCCACACCTTGAGCATCCCGTGGCCCTCGGCGGTGGAGAAGTCCTGGATGCCGTCGAGCAGCCGAGTGTGGCCGCGCGCACGCACCTCGGCGTAGCCGAACTCGCGGTGGTCGCTCCACTCGACGGTGCCGCCAAGCTGCACCGCCATCGTCTGCATGCCGTAGCAGATGCCCAGCACCGGCACGCCGAGGTCCCACACGGCCTGCGGGGCACGCAGCTGGTGGTCCTCGTAGGTGCTGGCATGGCTGCCCGAGAGGATCACGCCCTTCGGTGCGAAGCCGCGGATGAAGTCGTCGGGGACGTCGTTCGGGTGGATCTCGCAGTAGACGTGGGCCTCGCGCACGCGGCGCGCGATCAGCTGGGTGACCTGCGAGCCGAAGTCGAGGATGAGGATCTTGTCGTGCATGGTGGTGTTCACTGGGCGGCAGCAGCCGCGGCGGTGGCGCCCCGTCGGCGCTGGAAGTGGCGTATCGCCACGAAGGCCGCCACGGCCTGCAGCGCGGCGCAGAAGAAGAACGGCAGGCCGATGCGCACGTCGCCCTGCGGATAGCCGGAGACCACGCCAAGCAGCGCCGCGGCAATGACCGGGGCGGCCACCGCCATCAGGCTGTTGAGCGACGCGATGGCACCCATGGTGCGACCCTGGTCGCGCTCGTCGGCCGCCTGCGAGACCAGGCTCTGGATCGCCACCATGGTGGTGAAGCCGAAGAGGTTGAGCACGATGACGACGAACATCATCCACGGCTCGGTGGCCAGCCCGAAGAGCACGTAGCAGACCATGGCCGAGAGCACGCCCATCGAAGCCAGCCGCTGCGGGCTGAATCGCTTGAGCAGGTGCTTCATCAGGCCGCCCTGCACCAGCGCGGCCATCACGCCGACGAAGAAGAGGGACCAGCCGTTCTCCATCGGTCCCCAGCCGAACTTGAAGGTCGTGTAGAGCACCCAGCTCATGTGCATGGTGAACTGCGCCAGCCCCGCCAGCGCGATCACCCACACCAGCGGGCCGACATCGCGCAGGGCACCGAGCGCGCGCATCGCGGCCACGGGGTTGGCCCGCCTCCAGCTGAACGGCTGGCGCCGGTCCTTCGGCAGCGACTCGGGCAGCACGAACACGCCGTAGGCAATGTTGATCAGCGCCAGCGTGCCGGCGGCGAAGAAGGGCCAGCGCAGGTCGTAGGCGCCCAGCACGCCGCCGAGCACCGGGCCCAGCGTGTAGCCGATGCCCAGCATCGCGCCGATCAGGCCGAAGCGCCGCGTGCGCTGCTCGGGCGGCGTGATGTCGGCCACGTAGGCCTGGGCCACGGCCACGTTGGCCTGCATGGCGCCGCTGATCGCGCGCACCAGCAGCAGGACCCAAAGGGCGGTGGCCAGCGCGGTGGCATAGAAGTTCAGCGCCAGCGCGGCGAAGCCCAGCAGCAGCACCGGGCGGCGGCCGTAGCGGTCGGACAGCCCGCCGAGCACCGGCGCGGCGACGAAGCTGGCCACGCCGAACGCGAAAGCAACCGCCCCGTACCAGAAGGCCTGTTCGGCGGGGCTTGCCGTGAACGTGCCCACCAGCGCCGGCAGCACCGGGATCATCAGGCCGACGGCGATCATGTCGATCAGCACCGCGCCCAGGATGAAGGGCATCGCGGCGCGGCGCCCTGCGGCGCCGGGGGTTTCGCTCACGGTGGACTCATTCCATCCGGTAATTCGGCGCTTCCTTCGTGATCTGCACGTCGTGGACGTGGCTCTCGCGGATGCCGGCTGCGGTGATCTCG
The DNA here is from genome assembly GCA_044374875.1 of Rubrivivax sp. Classification (GTDB taxonomy): domain Bacteria; phylum Pseudomonadota; class Gammaproteobacteria; order Burkholderiales; family Burkholderiaceae_C; genus Rubrivivax. The sequence continues at coordinate 3,545 of JBILNT010000140.1, read as the reverse complement.
ACGAACTCGGCGCGGGCGTGCAGATCCGAGATGCTCGCGCACCCGCAGTAGCCCATCGCCGCGCGCAGCCCGCCCGCCATCTGGTGGATGATCGCGACCATCGAGCCCTTGTATGGCACGCGGCCCTCTATGCCTTCGGGCACGAGCTTGTCGGCGTTGGGGTTGGAGGTCTCGTCGTTCTCCTGGAAGTAGCGATCGGCCGAACCGGCCTTCATCGCCCCCAGCGAGCCCATGCCGCGGTAGCTCTTGTAGCTGCGGCCCTGGTAGAGGATCACCTCGCCCGGCGCCTCCTCGGTGCCGGCGAACATGCCGCCCATCATCACCGCGGAGGCTCCGGCGGCCAGCGCCTTGGCGATGTCACCCGAGTAGCGGACGCCGCCGTCGGCGATCGCCGGCACGCCGCTGCCCTCGAGTGCCCGCGCCACGCCCTCGATGGCGGTGATCTGAGGCACGCCGACACCGGCGACGATGCGGGTGGTGCAGATCGAGCCGGGCCCGATGCCGACCTTGACGCCGTCGGCGCCGGCCTCGGCCAGCGCCAGCGCAGCGGCCCCGGTGGCGATGTTGCCGCCGATGACGTCGACCTCGGGGAAGTGGCGCTTGACCCAGCGCACGCGCTCGATGACGCCGTGACTGTGGCCGTGCGCGGTGTCGACCACCAGCACGTCGACGCCAGCCTTGACCAGCAGCTCCACGCGTTCCTCGGTGCCCTCGCCCACGCCGACCGCCGCGCCGACGCGCAGCTTGCCGTGGGCGTCGCGCGCGGCGTTCGGGAAGTCGGTCTGCTTGGTGATGTCCTTGACCGTCATCAGCCCGCGCAGCTCGAAGGCGTCGTTGACGACGAGCACGCGCTCCAGGCGATGGCGGTGCATCAGCGCCTTGCCTTCCTCGAGCGACGCGCCCTCGCGCACCCACACCAGGCGCTCCCGCGGCGTCATGATCTCGCGCACCGGCGCGTCCAGCCGCGACTCGAAGCGCAGGTCGCGATTGGTGACGATGCCCACCACCGTCTTGCCCTCGAGCACCGGGAAACCGCTGACGCCGTGCTGGCGCGACAGTTCCACCACCTGGCGGACAGTGGCGTCGGGCGTGATCGTGATCGGGTCGCGCAGCACGCCCGACTCGTAGCGCTTGACCCGGGCCACCTCGGCGGCCTGCTGGCGCGGCGTGAGGTTCTTGTGCACGATGCCGATGCCGCCCTCCTGGGCGATGGCGATGGCCAGCCGCGCCTCGGTGACGGTGTCCATCGCGGCAGACACCAGCGGCAGGTTGAGTTCGATGCGGCGGGTCAGGCGGGTGGCCAGGCTGGTGTCGCGTGGCAGCACCTGGGAGTAGGCAGGCACCAGCAGCACGTCGTCGAAGGTCAGCGCTTTGCCGAGTAGGCGCATGGAAAGGCTCCGGACGCAAAAGGGGATTATAGGAAGGCGACGCTTTTTGCCCGCCGAAACGCCGGCGACGTGAAGCATTGCACGGGCAACCCCGCTGGGGTGCCCACTACACTGCCGGCATGCTGCTCCTCCGTCCGCGACTCCTGCGCGCGCTGCCGCTGGCCGCGGCGGTGCTGACGCTGCTGGCTTCGTCGCTGCCCGCACAGGCGCAGTGGATGTGGCGCGACGCGAGCGGACGCATCACCGTCAGTGACCTGCCACCGCCACGCGAGACCCCTGACAAGGACATCCTGCGCCGGCCGGAGGCGCCGCGCCGGTCTGCCGCGGCCGTGGCAGCCGCCCCGGCCGCGGAAGCCGCTTCGCGTCCTGCCACCGCGCCCCCTGCACCCACCGACGCCTCGCTGGAAGCTCGCCAGCGGGCGGCCGAGCAGGAGCAGCAGGCCAGGCAGCGCGCGGAGGAGCAGAAGGTGGCGGCGCAGAAGTCAGACAACTGCCGCCGCGCACGCGAGCAGATGCGGTTGCTGGATCAGGGAACCCGCCTGGTGCGCATCAACGAGAAGGGCGAACGCATCGTGATGGACGACGCAGCCCGCGCCGAGGAAGCGCGGCGCGCGCGCGAGGTGATGGCCTCCGACTGCCGCTGACGCGCCGCGGGGGCGCTGGCCGCGGGGTCGGGCCGGTCGCTCGGCGATCAGCCGCCGCGCAAGGCAGGCGACTTGCCTCGCGCCGTGCGGTCACGGCGATAGCGTTGCCGGCGCGCTTCCTTGGGGTCGACAGTCAGTGGACGGTAGATCTCGACACGGTCGCGGTCACGCAGTGGGGCGTCGGGCTCGCGCAGCTTCGCCCACACGCCCACCTTCAGCACCGATTCATCGAGGCGGTGGCGAGCGACCAGGCCGCTGGCGCGCAGCGCGTCTGCCACGCAGGCACCCTCGGGCAGGCGCAGCGCGACGCGATCGCACTCGCCAGGCGCCGCGCAGTAGACGACCTCCACAGCGATCGATGCCGCCGCCGTGACGCCAGGCGAGTCTTCAGCGCGGCCCATAGACCGACTCCGCCCGCTTGACGAAGGAATCGACGAAGGTGTTGGCCACCTTGTCGAACACCGGGCTGACGACCGCCTCCAGCGCGACGCTGGAGAATGCGTAGCGCAGGTCGAACTCGATCTTGCAGGCCTGGGCCTCGCTGCCCGGGCGCCCGAGGCCCTGGAACAGCCAGGTGCCGTCGAGCAGCGAGAACGGCCCATCGACAAGCTGCACCGTCACCGACTCGCCGTCGATGTGGCTGTTGCGGGTGGTGAACGCATGACGCACGCCCATGTAGGCCAGACCCAGGCGCGCCGTGACGCCCTCCTCGTGCCGCTCCAGCACCTCGGCGCGCTCGCACCAGGGCAGGAACTGCGGGTACTGCTCGATGCCCGTCACCAGGTCGTACATCTCCCGGGGCGAGTACCACAGCAGGACCGACTTCTTGACGTGCTTCATACAATGCCAGGATTGTAGGTGCCGCCCTCGGCCGCCACCCCTGGCGGCCCCCGCGGTCGCCCTTGCGCCGCGACGGTGGCGCCCCCATCTCCCCTCCTCCATGCCCGCCATCGCCGAAAACCGACGTGCCCGCTTCGAATACCACATCGAGGAGCGCTTCGAGGCGGGCATCGTGCTCGAAGGCTGGGAGGTCAAGGCCATCCGCGCCGGCCAGGTGCAGCTGACCGACGGCTACGTCGTCATCCGCGACGGCGAGCTCTACATGATCGGCTGCCGCATCAATCCGCTGCGCACGGCCTCCACGCACGTCCACCCCGAGGCCGACCGCACCAAGAAGCTGCTGATGCACAAGGACGAGATCCGGCGCCTCATCGGCAAGGTCGAGCAGAAGGGCTTCACCCTGGTGCCGCTGGACCTGCACTACAAGGGCGGCCGCGTGAAGGTGGAGATTGCGCTGGCCAAGGGCAAGGCCCAGCACGACAAGCGCGAGACCGAGAAGAAGCGCGACTGGGAGCGCGAGAAGGGCCGGCTGATGCGCACCAAGGTGTCGTCCAACGGCCCGAAGGGCTGAGAGCCTGAGAGTCTTTCCCCCATGCCCGCCTTGCACCCCAAAACACCCCGTCTCGTCGTTGCAAATCCGCGCCATAGCCCGAGCTATGGCTGTGGTTTGCGC
>JBILNT010000139.1:0-10238 GCA_044374875.1 Rubrivivax sp. | reverse complement strand
TGGGTGCCCAAGTTCACCATCGTGCTCGGCGGCAGCTTCGGTGCCGGCAACTACGGCATGTGCGGCCGCGGCTTCGACCCCCGCTTCATCTTCAGCTGGCCGAGCGCGCGCACCGCGGTGATGGGCGGCGCCCAGGCCGCGAAGGTGATGGACATCGTCAACCGCAACAAGCTCGAGCGCATGGGCCTGCCGGCCAACGACGAGGCCCTGGCCGCGATGAGCGACGCGTTGCGGCGCCGCCTCGACGCCGAGAGCGCGGCGCTGTTCGGCACCGCCCGGCTGTGGGACGACGGGATCATCGACCCGCGCGACACCCGCCGCATCCTCGGCCTGGCGCTGCGCATCACCGCCGAGGCGGCGGCGCGCACCCTGCGCCCCAACACCTTCGGCATCGCGCGGCTCTAGTCGCCCGCCGCCAAGCCCAGACACCCCGCCACCCCGCCCCGGAGTCCGCATGAAGTTCACCACCGAGCACCGCCAGATCGAGGACACCGTCGTCCGCTTCTGCCGCGAGGAGATCAACCCGCACGTCGCCGCCTGGGAGGCCGCCGAGGAGTTTCCCAGCCACGAGGTCTTCAAGAAGCTGGGCAACCTGGGCCTGCTGGGCCTGAAGTACCCCGAGGAATACGGCGGCGCCGGCCTGGACTTCAGCTACAGCATGGTGATGGCCGAGGCGCTGGGCGAGTGCAACTGCGGCGGCGTGCCGATGGCCATCGGCGTGCACACCGACATGGCCACCCCGGCGCTGGCCCGATTCGGCAGCGACGACCTGCGCAAGGAATGGCTGGTGCCCACCATCGCGGGCGACGTGGTCTCGTGCCTGGGCGTCAGCGAACCCGGCGGCGGCAGCGACGTGGCCGCCATCCGGACCACCGCCCGCAAGGAAGGCGACGACTACGTCATCAACGGCACCAAGATGTGGATCACCAACGGCCTGAAGGCCGACTGGTGCTGCCTGCTGGCCAACACCGGCGACGGCCCGGTGCACAAGAACAAGAGCCTGATCGTGGTGCCGATGGACGCGCCCGGCATCACGAAGCAGAAGATCCGCAAGATCGGGATGAACAGCTCCGACACCGCGCAGCTGTTCTTCGACAACGTGCGCGTGCCCCGCCGCAACCTGATCGGGCAGGAGGGCATGGGCTTCATGTTCCAGATGCTGCAGTTCCAGGAGGAGCGGCTGTGGGGCGCCGCCAGCTCGCTGCGCAGCCTCGACCGGCTGATCGACCAGACCATCGAGTACACGCGCCAGCGCAAGGCCTTCGGCAGGAGCGTCCTCGACAACCAGGTCGTGCACTACCGGCTGGCAGAGCTGCGCACCGAGGTCGAGGCGCTGCGCGCCCTGACCTACCGCGCGGTGGAGATGTACGTCGGCGGCAAGGACGTGACCCGGCTGGCGAGCATGGCCAAGCTCAAGTGCGGGCGCCTGTCCCGCGAGGTCACCGACGCCTGCCTGCAGTACTGGGGCGGCATGGGCTTCACCTGGGACAACCCGATCTCGCAGGCCTACCGCGACTCGCGGCTGGTGTCGATCGGCGGCGGCGCCGACGAGGTGATGCTGGGCATCATCTGCAAGCTCGAAGGCACCCTGCCCAAGGCCGAGCGCTGAGGGCGACAGGATGACCGAATTCACCACCCTGCGGGCGCGCCGCGAAGGCGGCGTGCTGCACCTCACGCTCCACCGCCCCGAGGTCCGCAACGCGATGTCGCTGGCGATGGTGCTCGAGCTGCGCCAGGCGCTGGCCGCCGCCGAGACCGACGGCATGACCCGCATGGTCGTGCTGCGCGGCGCCGGCGGCCACTTCTGCGCCGGCGCAGACCTGAAGGACATGGCGATGGCCCGCATGCGCCTGGCCGAGAACCCCGATGCCGTGACAGAGATCAACCAGGCCTTCGGCGACCTCTGCGTGGCCTACGCCTCGACCGGGCTGGCGGTGGTGGCGGTGGTCGAGGGCACGGTGATGGGCGGCGGCTTCGGGCTGGCCTGCGTCGCCGACGTCACGATCGCCGGGGACAACGCGGTGTTCCGCCTGCCCGAGACCTCGCTCGGCGTGGTGCCGGCGCAGATCGGGCCCTTCCTGGTCGAACGCCTGGGCTACGCCGAGGCCAAGCGGCTGGCGGTCACCGGCGGGCGGCTGAACGCGCAGGAGGCGCTGGCGCTGCGCCTGGTGCACGAGACCCACGCCGCCGGCGCGCTCGACCACGCCGTGGCGAGCGTCACCGGCGAGATCCTGCAGTGCGCCCCCGGCGCGATCGCCGCCACCAAGGCGCTGATCGCCAAGGCGCGCCACCACGCCCCGGCCTCGCTGGTGCGCGAGGCCGCCGAGGTGTTCTCGAAGGCTGCCCTTGGCCCCGAGGGCACCGAGGGCACGACGGCGTTCCTGGCCAAGCGCAAGGCGGCCTGGGTGCCGCAGTAGGCGGGCGAGCGGGAACAAGGGATCGGGGAGCCGCATGTTCAGCAAGATCCTCGTGGCCAATCGGGGCGAGATCGCCTGCCGGGTGATGCGCACCGCGCGCCGCCTCGGCTACCGCAGCGTGGCCGTCTTCAGCGATGCCGACGCCGCCGCCCCGCACGTGGCGCTGGCCGATGAGGCCGTTCGCATCGGCGAGGCGCCGGCGGCGAGCTCCTACCTGAGGATGGACGCGCTGATCGCCGCCGCCCGCCGCAGCGGCGCCGATGCCGTGCACCCGGGCTACGGCTTCCTCTCGGAGCGCGCCGACTTCGCACAGGCCTGCGCCGACGCTGGCCTGGTGTTCATCGGCCCGCCGCCGGACGCCATCCGCAAGATGGGCGACAAAGCCGGCGCCAAGCGCCGCATGCTCGAGGCCGGCGTGCCCTGCGCGCCGGGCTACCTCGGCGAGGACCAGAGCGACGAGCGGCTGGCTGCCGAGGCCGCACGCCTGGGCCTGCCGCTGCTGGTCAAGGCGGTGGCCGGCGGCGGCGGGCGCGGCATGCGGCTGGTGCGTGACCTGGCCGAGCTGCCCGCGGCACTGGCCGGGGCCCGGCGCGAGGCCGAGAGCGCCTTCGGCGACGGCACGCTCATGCTCGAGCGCCTGATCGAGGGCGGCCGCCACATCGAGATCCAGGTCTTCTGCGACGCGCACGGCCACGCCGTGCACCTGGGCGAGCGCGACTGCACCGCGCAGCGGCGCCGGCAGAAGGTGATCGAGGAGGCACCCTCGCCCATCGTGGGCGCGGCGATGCGCGAGGCCATGGGCCGCGACGCCGTCGCCGCCGCGCTGGCTGTGGGCTACCGCGGCGCGGGCACGGTGGAGTTCATCGTCGACGCCGAGCTGCGTCACTACTTCCTCGAGATGAACACGCGACTGCAGGTCGAGCACCCGGTCACGGAGTGCATCACCGGCCTGGACCTCGTCGAGTGGCAGCTGCGCGTGGCCGCCGGCGAGCCGCTGCCCCTGGCGCAGGAGCAGCTGCGCTTCGAAGGCCACGCCGTCGAGGCCCGGCTGTACGCCGAGGACCCGTACGCCGGCTGGGTGCCGCAGACCGGCCGCATCGCCGGCTGGCGCCCGCAGGACGCCGCCATCCGCATCGACCACGGCATCGCCGAGGGCGGCGAGGTCACCCCCTACTACGACGCGATGGTGGCCAAGTTCATTGCCCACGGGCGCGACCGCGGCGACGCGCTGCGGCGCCTGGCCGCGGCGCTGGAGGACGTGCCTCTGCTGGGCCTGCGCAGCAACGGCGGCTTCCTGCGCGACCTCGTTCGCCACCCCGACTTCGTGGCCGCGCGCATGACGACCACCCGCCTGGACGAGTGGCTGGCGGCCGGCGAACCGCTGCTGCAGCGGCCCGCGCCGCCCGAATGGGCGTGGCGCGTGGCCGCCGCGTGGCGCGCCGGCGCGGGCGGAGAGCGGCCGGCGAGCGTCGCCGGATTCGACGTCACGCTGGATTGCCAGGGCACGCAGCGCACGCTGCGCGCGCCCGTGGAAGGGGTGGCCGTGCTCGCCGCCGCCGAAGGCTGGATGCGCGTGCTGATCGACGGCGTGCTGCGCCGCCTGCGCTTCGCAGACGACCGCGGCGTGCTGCACCTGGCTGCCGACGGCGCCGTGTTCGCCTTCGATGAGCCCTCGCCCTTCCCGTCGACCGACGCCGCTGGCGACCCGCGCCGCGCGCTGGCGCCGGTGGCCGGCGTGGTGGCGCACGTCAGCGTCGCCCCGGGCGACCGCGTCGAGGTGGGCGCGCCGCTGGTCTGCGTGGAGGCGATGAAAATGGAGCTGTGGCTGCACGCGGGCGCCGCGGGCACCGTCAAGGCGGTGCACGTCCGCCCGAAGGACCCCGTCGCCGCCGCGGCGCTGCTGGTCGAACTGGAGATCGCCGAATGAGTCAAGGAACGGGCCACGACAAGGCCATCCTCACCTGCGCGCTGACCGGCGTGCTGACCAACCCCAAGCAGCACCCGGTGCCGGTGACGCCGGCGCAGATGGCCGCCGAGGCGCGCGACGCCTTCAACGCCGGCGCCAGCATCATGCACGTGCACCTGCGCATGCAGGAGGAAGGCTTCGGCCACATGCCGAGCTGGGACCCGGACGTCGCCGAGCGCGTGTGCACCGCCATCCGCGAGGCCTGCCCGGGCGTGATCATCAACCTGACCACCGGCGTCGTCGGCAAGGACGTCTCCGGGCCCGTGGCCTGCCTGCGCCGCGTGCAGCCCGAGGTGGCGGCCTGCAACGCCGGCAGCCTGAACTACCTGAAGATCAAGGAAGACGGCACCTGGGCCTGGCCGCCGATGGTGTTCGACAACCCGGTCGCGAAGGTCCAGCAGATGCTCGACGTGATGCGCGAGACCGGCACCCACCCCGAGTTCGAGTGCTTCGACGTCGGCATCGTGCGCAGCGTCGGCATGTACCTGAAGGCGGGCATGTTCGACGGCGTGCCCGAGGTCAACTTCGTGATGGGCGTGGCCAGCGGCATGCCCTGCGACGCCGACCTGCTGGCGCTGCTGCCGCGCTATGCGCCGCCGGGCGCGGTCTGGCAGACCACGCTGATCGGCCGCGCCGAGATCTGGCCGGTGCACCAGAAGACGGCCGAGCTCGGCGGCATGCTGCGCACCGGGCTCGAGGACACCTTCTACCTCCCTGGCGGCGAGCGCGCGTCGGGCAATGGCGCGCTGATCGAGGCGCTGGCCGCCTGCGCCCGCCGCACCGGCCGCGAGGTGGCCAGCCCCGAGGAAGCACGCGCGCGCCTGGGCCTGAAGCCCGCGCCCGTGGCGGCATGACGGCGCCCGTACCGCCCCGCCGCGGCGCCGACGAACAGGCACGGCTGGACGCCGCGCTGGTCGAGCTGTTCGAGAAGCAGATCAGCTTCAACCAGGTGCTGGGGCTGAAGATCGAGTCGGTGCGCCCGGGCGACGTGCGCGCCCGGTTCGCGATGAAGCCCGCGCTCGTCGGTCACCACGCCTTCGGACGCCTGCACGGTGGGGTCACGGCCTCGGTGCTGGACGCGCTGGGCGGGCTTGCGCTGATGGTCGAGATCGGCGAGCGCCACGCGCACGAGAACACCTCGCAGGTGCTGCACCGCTTCGCCCGCATGGGCACGATCGACCTGCGCATCGATTTCCTGCGCCAGGGCCTGGGCAAGCACTTCGTCGCCCGCGCCGAGGTGACACGCATGGGCGGGCGCGTGGGATCGACTCAGATGCGGCTGGTCAACGACGAGGGCACCCTGATCGCGACGGGGTCGGCGGCCTACATCGTGTCCTGAGCGCAGCCGGCAGCTGTGCGCGCCGGCAGCTGCCGCGGCCGACGCGACATGGATCTTGACATTCGGGCAACAGTCCTCAGCTACGGTGCGCTCGTCGCCACCATTGCACCCGACCGCCCACCATGCGCCAGACCCGTCCGTCCCTGCGCTTGCCACGCGCCGCCCTGCGCCTGCCCTGGCGCCTGCTCTCGGCCATCGCCCTCGTCCTCGGCGCAGCCGCCGCGGCCTTCACCTTCGCGCCGGCGGGCGTCGAGAGCCGCAGCGAGGCCACGCCGCGCCCGGTCACGCCGCGCGGCCCGCTGTTCGCCGACGAGCAGAGCGACATCGACGTCTTCAAGCGCCTGTCGCCCTCGGTCGTCCACATCACGACCCTGGGCACGCAGCGTGACCTGTTCTCGCTGAACGTGCAGCAGGTGCCACGTGGCACCGGCACCGGCTTCGTCTGGGACGACCGCGGCCACGTCGTGACCAACTTCCACGTCATACAGGGCGCCAACGCCGCGCGGGTGACGCTGTCCGACCAGACCACCTACGAGGCGCGGCTGGTCGGCGCCTTCCCCGACCGCGACCTCGCCGTGCTGCGCATCGAAGCCCCTGGCGCGAAGCTGCCGCCCATCCCGGTGGGCAGCAGCCGGGACCTGCTGGTGGGCCAGCGTGTCTACGCGATAGGCAACCCCTTCGGCCTCGACCAGACGCTCACGGTGGGCGTGGTCAGCGCCCTCAACCGCGAGATCGAGTCGTTCAACGCCCGCACGATCCGCGGCGTGATCCAGACCGACGCCGCGATCAACCCGGGCAATTCGGGCGGGCCGCTGCTCGACTCGGCCGGCCGGCTGATCGGCGTGAACACGCAGATCGCCAGCCCCAGCGGCGCCAGCGCCGGCATCGGCTTCGCCATCCCGGTCGACGAGGTCAACCGCATCGTGCCGCGCCTGATCCGCGACGGCCGCTACGTGCGCCCGGCCATTGGCGTGACCGCCGGCCCGGCCAGCCTGCAGCGCGCGCTTCAGCTGCCGCGCGGCGTGGCCATCGTGCAGGTGGTGCCCGGCAGCCCCGCCGCTCTCGCCGGGCTGCAGTCGTTCCGCCGCGGCAGCGGCAACCAGATCGTCGCCGGCGACGTCATCACCGCCGTCGGTGACGAGCCGGTCGCCGATCTCGACGACATGCTGACGCAACTCGAGCGCCGACAGCCCGGCGACTCGGTGACGCTGACGATCTGGCGCGCCGGCCAGATGCGCAAGCAGGCGGTGACGCTGGCCAGCGGCGAGTGAACGCCCCGGGCCGCGACGCCGGCTTGATCTGCCGGGGGTGTGCGGCGCGCGGGTCGGTCTAGCATCGCCAGCCATGCTGCTCGTCGTCCTCGCGTGCGCTTCGCTGCTGGCGCTCGTCACCCTGACGCACTACGAGGCACTGCGACTGCTCAGCACCGCCCTGCCCCGGCTGCGCATGCCGCACCGGGCGAAGCTGCTGGTGGTCATGGCCGGGGCCTTCCTCGCGCACGCCCTGGAGATCGCCCTGTACGGCTTTGCAGCCTGGGCGCTGGTGCACTGGGGCGGCGCGGGCACCCTCGGCGGCAGCGCCAGCCCGGGCCTGGCCGAGGCCCTCTATTTCTCGGCCCAGAATTACACCTCGCTGGGCTACGGCGACATCGTGCCCGGCGGTCCGCTGCGGCTGATGACCGCGGTGGAGGCCCTGCACGGGCTGCTGATGATCGGCTGGACGGCTTCCTTCGCCTACGTCGCGATGGAGCGCTTCTGGGAGGAGCGCGCCGGCTGATCAGCCTTCGAGCTGCGCCCAGGTCTTCTCCAGGCGCTTGACGCTCACCGGCTGCGGCGTGCGCAACTCCTGTGCGAACAGGCTCACGCGCAGTTCCTCGAGCAGCCAGCGGAACTCGTCGAGCCGCGCATCGTGCGTGCCCTTGCGCTCGGACAGGCGGCGCTGCCAGCGCTGATCGAGCGGGCGCAGCTCGGCCAGCCGGGCTGAGTCGCGCGCCGGGTCACCGCGCAGCTTGTCCAGTCGCAGCACCACGCCCTTGAGGTAGCGCGGCAGATGCTGCAGCTGCGCCCACGGCGTGACGAGCAGGAAGCGCCGCGGCACCAGGCGCTGCAGCTGTGCCTGCACGTCGTCGGCCACCTCCTTCGGCGGGCGGCTGTCCTTGAGCTTGCGCTGCGCGGCGGCGAACTCGGTCAGCACCGTGCCGGCCAGCCGCGCCACCTCCTGCGCGATCAGGTTCAGCCGCGTGCGCCCCTCGGCAACGCGCGCCTCGAAGCCGCGGGCGTCGGTGGGCAGCGGCTCGCCGAGGAAGGCGCGATCCACGGCGACATCGACGATCTGCTCGCGCAGCTCCTCGAGGCTGCCCAGCGGCATGAAGGCCACGGCCATCTGCTGCAGCCCGGGGATGTTCTTCTCCAGGTACTTCAGCGGCTCGCGGATCTGCAGCGCCAGCAGCCGGCGCAGGCCAGCGCGGTGCCTCGCCGCGGCCACCTCGGGCTCGTCGAAGACCTCGATCTCGACGTGATCGCCCTTGTCGATCAGCGCCGGGAAACCCACCAGCACCTGGGCGCCGCGGCGGATCTCCATCAGCTCGGGCAGCTCGCCGAAGGTCCAGGCCACGTGGCGCTGCGGCAGCTCGTCCGCAGGCGGCACCGGCGCCTTCACCTCGGCCACGACGCCACGGCCCGAGGCTGGTGCCGTGCGTGTCGACGCGACAGGTCCAGCCTGCACCGACGCAACGGCCGGCACCTGGACCTTCAGCGCCGCCAGCGCCTGGAACGCGCTGCGCGCCTGCCCGCCGAGTTCGGCCTTCAGCGACGCCAGGTGGCGGCCGGCGCCAAGCTGGCGGCCGTGCTCGTCGACGACGCGCAAGTTCATGAACAGGTGCGGACCGAGCTGCTCGAGCTTGAAGTCGTTGCGCTGCACCGCGAGCTGGGTGCGCTCGCGCACGGCCTTGAGAAGCGCGTCGAGCAGCCCGCCCTCGGCGAAGGGCGCGGTGGCGCAGAACTCGGCGGCGAAGTCGGGCAGCGGCACCAGGCGCGAACGCGGGCGCTGGTGCAGCGTCTTGCACAGCGCCAGCACCTTGTCCTTGAGCATCCCCGGCACCAGCCACTCGCAGCGCTCTTCGCTGACCTGGTTGAGCGCGTAGATCGGCACCGTCACCGTCACGCCGTCGCGCGGGTCGCCGGGCTCGTGCAGGTAGCTGGCCGCGCAGTCGATGCCTCCCAGGCGCACCGTCTTGGGGAACGCCGCGGTGGTGATGCCGGCCGCCTCGTGGCGCATCAGCTCGTCGCGCGTGAGCTGCAGCAGCTTGGGCTGGCGCCTGGCCTCCTCGCGGAACCAGCGCTCCAGGCTAGCGCCCGAGCACACGTCCTTCGGCAGCTGCTGGTCGTAGAAGGCGTGGATCAGCTCGTCGTCGACCAGCACGTCCTGGCGGCGCGACTTGTGCTCCAGCTCCTGCACCTCGCGGATCAGGCGCCGGTTGTGGGCGAAGAACGGCAGCCGGGTGTCGAAGCTGTCCTCGGTCAGGCCGGCGACGAGGGCCTCGCGGATGAAGATCTCGCGCGCCGCGGCGAGGTCGACACGACCGAAGTTGACGCGCCGGTTGTTGTAGATCACCAGGCCGTGGAGCGTGGCGCGCTCGAGCGCCACCACCTCGGCCGCCTTCTTCTCCCAGTGCGGCTCGAGCAGCTGGGTCTTCAGCAGGTGGCCGGCCACCTGCGGGATCCACTGCGGCTCGATGGCGGCGATGCCGCGGGCGAACAGCCGCGTGGTCTCCACCAGTTCGGCGGCGACGATCCAGCGGCCGGGCCGCTTCGACAGGTTCACCCCCGGGTGTCTCCAGAAGCGGATGCCGCGCGCGCCGAGGTACCACTCGTCGTCGTCGGCCTTGACGCCGATGTTCCCCAGCAGCCCCGGCAGCAGCGCGAGGTGCAGCTGCTCGTAGGTGGCGGGCGTGGCGTTGAGGCGCCAGCCGTGCTCGGCCACCACCGTGTGCAGCTGCGAGTGGATGTCGCGCCACTCGCGCACCCGGCGCGGGCTGATGAAGTGCTCGCGCAGCCGCTGCTCCTGCTGGCGGTTGCTGAGCTTGTGGCTGTCGACATGTTCGCCGGCCTGCGCCGCATGGCCGTGGTTGCCGCGCCCGGCCTCGATCCACCGCCACAGCTTGAGCGTGCCCATGAACTCCGAGCGTTCGTCGTCGAAGGCCTTGTGCTTCTCGTCGGCGGCCTGCGCCTGCTCGATCGGGCGGTCTCGCACGTCCTGGCCGCTCAGTGACGCGGCGATCACCAGCACCTCGGCCAGCGCCTGGCGTTCGCGCGCCGCCAGGATCATGCGGCCGATGCGCGGGTCCAGCGGCAGGCGCGAGAGCTCCTGGCCGATGGGGGTCAGCTGGTTGGCCTCGTCGACCGCACCGAGCTCGGCCAGCAGCGCGTAGCCGTCGGCGATGGCCTTGCGCGGCGGCGCCTCGAGGAAGGGGAAGTCCTCCACCATGCCCAGCCCCAGCGCCTTCATGCGCAGGATG
>JBILNT010000138.1:0-10268 GCA_044374875.1 Rubrivivax sp. | reverse complement strand
CTGATGACCTTCGCCAAGGGCGTGACCAGCGGCTATGTCCCGCTGGGCGGGGTGATGGTCGGCGACCGGGTCGCGAAGGTCCTCATCGAGCAGGGTGGCGAGTTCACGCACGGCTACACCTACTCTGGCCACCCGGTGGCCTGCGCGGTGGCCGTGGCCAACATCCGCCTGATCCGCGAACTGGGCCTGGTCGAGCGGGTTCGCGACGACGTGGGCCCGTATCTTGCTAACCAGTACGCGACGCTGCGCGATCACCCGCTGGTGGGTGACGCCGAGACCTGCGGACTCATGGGCGCGATTCTCCTCGTCAAGGACAAGGCTACCGGGACGGCCTTCCCCGACTCGCTCGAGATGGGGATGGTCTGCCGCGGCCACTGCTTCCGCGAGGGCCTGATCATGCGCGCCGTCGGCGACCGCATGATCATCGCGCCGCCGCTGGTGATCACGCGCGCCCAGATCGACGAGATGATGACCCTGATCCGCCGCTGCCTGGACCTCACGCTCGAGGACGCGCGTCGCAACGGGTGGCTGGCCTGATGCCACTGCCCGCACTGATCCCGATGGCGGGGGATTCGACCTCTTCTAGACTCCCGCCCTGACCGAGTTCTTCCCACCCCTTCCAAACCGTCCTTCGGAGGCTTCTTCATGAACCTGAAATCGTTCCGTGCGGCTGCCGCGTACGCGGTCGCCGGCCTGGCGCTGGCCTGCACCGGCGCGTTCGCCCAGGAAGAGGAAAAGGTCCTGAACATCTACAACTGGTCGGACTACATCGCCGAGGACACGATCAGGAACTTCGAGCGGGAGACCGGCATCAAGGTCCGGTACGACAACTTCGACAACAACGAGATCGTCCACGCCAAGCTGGTGGCGGGCAAGACGGGCTACGACATCGTGGTGCCGTCGTCGAACTGGGCCAAGCTGCAGATCGACGGCGGCCTGCTGCGCAAGCTGGACAAGGCTCAGCTTCCCAACCTGAGGAATCTCGACCCGGCGCTGCAGGCGCAGCTCGCCAAGATGGACCCGGGCAACGAGTACATGGTCAACTGGCTGTGGGGCTTCACCACGGTCGGCATCAACGTCGACAAGGTGCGCGCCGCGCTGGGCTCGACCCCGATGCCCGACAACGCCTGGGACCTGGTCTTCAAGCCAGAGTACGTCAGCAAGCTCAAGAGCTGCGGCGTCTCGTTCCTCGACTCGGCCAGCGAGATCATCCCGGCCGCCCTGCACTACCTGGGCCGGCCCGCCTTCAGCAAGAACCCGTCCGACTACTCGGCAGCGGCGACGCTGCTGAAGTCGGTGCGGCCGAACGTCACGCTGTTCAGCTCGTCGGGCTACATCAACGACATGGCCAACGGGTCGGTGTGCGTGGCCATCGGCTGGTCGGGCGACATCAACATCGCGCGCCAGCGCGCCATCGACGGCAAGACCGGGCAGAACATCCAGGCGCTCATCCCGCGCAGCGGCGGCCTGCTGTTCTTCGACGTGATGGTGATCCCGGCCGACGCGCCGCGCCCGGGCAACGCGCACAAGTTCATCAACTACATCATGCGCCCCGATGTGCACGCGTCGCTGACCAACAAGGTCTTCTACGCCAACCCGAACGCCGAGTCCAAGAAGTTCGTCAAGCCCGAGGTGGCGGCCAACCCGACGGTGTTCCTGAACGCCGCCGACATGGCGAAGATGGTCGCGCCCGACGCGCTGAACAACGATCTTCGCCGGCTGATGACGCGCACGTTCACGTCGTTCAAGACGGGCCTGTGACCTGCTGACGTCCGCCAGCGGAACAACAATGACGAGAACCGGAAAGGCCAGGCATGGGCAGCTCGGGCGGTGACGACGCGTTCCTGCAGATCCAGGACGTCGTCAAGGACTTCGGCGGATTCCGCGCCGTCAACCACGTGAGCCTCGAGGTGGCCAAGGGCGAGATCTTCGCCCTGCTGGGCTCCTCGGGCTGCGGCAAGAGCACGCTGCTGCGCATGCTGGCCGGCTTCGAGAAGCCCACCTCCGGGCGCATCGTGCTGGCCGGCCGTGACCTGGCCACCCTGCCGCCCTACGAGCGGCCCATGAACATGATGTTCCAGAGCTACGCGCTCTTCCCGCACCTCACGGTGTGGGAGAACATCGCGTTCGGCCTGCGCCGCGAGGGCATGCCCAAGGACCGCATCGCCGAGCGCGTCGAGGCGATGCTCAAGCTGGTGCAGCTGGGCAAGTTCGCGCAGCGCAAGCCGCACCAGCTCTCGGGCGGCCAGCAGCAGCGCGTGGCGCTGGCACGCAGCCTGGCCAAGCAGCCCCAGCTGCTGCTGCTCGACGAGCCCCTGGGCGCTCTCGACAAGAAGCTGCGCGAGGAGACCCAGATCGAGCTCGTGAACATCATCGAGCAGGTCGGCGTGACCTGCGTGATGGTGACGCACGACCAGGAGGAGGCCATGACCATGGCCTCGCGCATCGCCGTGATGAGCGAGGGTCGCTTCCTGCAGGTGGGTGCGCCGGGCGAGATCTACGAGACCCCTTCGAGCCGCTTCGTCGCCGACTTCATCGGCAACGTCAACCTGATGGACGGCACGCTGGAGGTCGACGAACCGGATCACGTCGTGATCGGCTGCGCCGACTGCAAGCATTACGTCGGTCACGGCATCACCGGGCATGCGGGGATGGACGTGACCGTGGCCCTGCGCCCCGAGAAGATCCACATCTCGCGGCACCAGCCCGCCGACCCGATGAACACGGTGCGGGGAACGATCAAGGAGATGTCGTACTTCGGAAGCTTCACGGTCTTCCACCTGCAGCTGCCCAGCGGCGCCTTGCTCAAGGTGAGCCTGGCCAACACGCAGCGTCATCGTGACGACGAGTTCACCTGGGGCGACGAGGTGTGGGCGCACTGGTCGCGCTCGGCCCACGTGGTCCTCACCCAGTGAAGGTGCGCCGGGCATGAACACGAACCTGCTTGCCCGCCGCCCGCGCTGGCTTTCGGGGCGCACGCTCGTCATCGCGGTGCCGTTCGCCTTCCTGCTGCTGTTCTTCCTGGCGCCCTTCTTCATCGTCGGCAAGATCAGCGTCTCCGAGATGGAGACCGTCACCTTCAAGGACGTGCTGACCTGGCAGGACGGGGTGCTCCAGCTGTCGCTGAAGTTCTCGAACTACATCTTCATCACCCAGGACCCGCTGTACTTCAGCACCTATGTCTCCAGCCTGCAGTACGCGGCGGCGACCACTGTGCTGTGCCTGCTCATCGGCTACCCGTTCGCCTACTTCATGGCGCGCGCGAAGCCCACCATCCAGCCGGCGCTGCTGATGCTGGTGATGCTGCCGTTCTGGACCTCGTTCCTGCTGCGCGTGTACGCGTGGCGCGGCCTGCTCACCGACAACGGCTGGGTGGCCGACTTCCTCATCGCCACCGGCATCGACCAGGTGCTTTACTCGCTGGGCCTGATCTCCGCGCCCGGCAAGCTCATGCACACACCCTTCTCGCTGGTGCTGGGCATGACCTACACCTACCTGCCCTTCATGATCCTGCCGCTGTACGGCAACCTGGCGAAGATGGACCTGCGCCTGCTCGAGGCCGCGGCCGACCTCGGCGCGTCGCCGTGGACCGCCTTCTGGAAGGTGACGGTGCCGCTGTCCAAGGCCGGCATCATCGCCGGCTCGATGCTGGTGTTCATCCCCTGTGTCGGCGAGTTCGTGATCCCCGAGCTGCTGGGCGGCCCGGAGACGCTGATGATCGGCCGCGTGCTGTGGGACGAGTTCTTCTCGAACAACGACTGGCCGATGGCCTCGGCCGTGGCGGTGGTGATGGTGCTGCTCATCATCGTGCCGCTGGCGGTGTTCAACAAGTACCAGGCCGAGGCGCAGGAGAAGGCGCGATGAAGGGCACCCCCGCCGCCTTCAACCGCTGGTTCGGCCGGGGCTGGCTGGCCGCGGGCTTCTTCTTCCTGTACCTGCCCATCGTCGCGCTGATCGTCTTCTCGTTCAACGACTCGCCGATCCCGAACGCCTGGCGCGGCTTCACGCTGAAGTGGTACGTCGCGCTGATGAACGACAGCGAGATGCTCGCCGGCCTGTGGCTGAGCCTGAAGATCGCGTTCCTGACCGCCTGCGGGTCGGTGGTGCTGGGCACCTTTGCGGCCTTCGTGCTCGTCAAGTACACGCGTTTTCGCGGCCGCACGATGTTCTCCGGCATGGTCAACGCCCCGCTGGTGATGCCCGAGGTGGTGGTGGGCCTGTCGCTCCTGCTCATGCTGGTCAGCATCCAGCGCGCGCTCGGCTTCCCCGAGCGCGGCATGACCACCATCTGGCTCGGCCACCTGCTGCTGGGCATGGCCTACGCGACCGTCGTGATCCAGGCGCGCCTGCGTGACCTCAACCCGCAGCTCGAGGAGGCCGCGATGGACCTCGGCGCACGGCCGACGCAGGTGTTCTGGCTGGTGACGCTGCCGATGATCGCGCAGTCGATGGTCTCGGCCTGGCTTCTCACGTTCACGATCTCGCTGGACGACGTCGTGATCTCGGCCTTCCTCTCGGGCCCGGGCGCGACGACGATGCCGCTGGTCATCTTCTCGCGCGCCCGCCTGGGCCTGAACCCCAGCGTCAACGCCGTGGCCACCGTGATCGTCGTGATCGTGGCCATCGGCGTCGTGCTCACGAGCTACCTGATCGCCCGCGCCGAGCGTCGCCGGGCCCTGGAGATGGCGGCCGCGGCACGCGCCTGAGCCGCGGCCCCGCATCGCATCCCGATCGAACGCAAACCCCATCCACTCATTGCCCGAGGAGAACCCACGATGAAGCTGATCGCTCCCACCTCGCTCGTCCTGGCCCTGGCCGCCGCCTTCCCGGCCGCCGCGCAGAGCAACGCCGAGCTGCTCAACGAACTCAGGGCTCTGAGGGATCGTGTCGTCGAGCTCGAGAAGAAGCTGCAGGCCCAGCCGCAGCCCGGCCAATGGGGCATGACGCCCGAGCAGGCCCGCGAGCTCAACCGCGCGACGATGAAGGCCGAGGCCACCGAGGACAACCTCGAGATGCAGGGCCTGAAGCTGTTCACGATCTCGGGCTACATGGATCCGGCGTTCATCTGGAACCGTGCCCAGGATCGTGCCGGCTTCCAGTTCCTCAACGGCGTGGGCGACGACGGCTACGCCTACGACAACGGCTACATCGGCAATGTCGCGATCGACTTCACCAAGGAGACCGAGAGCGGCACGCGCTGGAAGCTCACGCTGATCCCCAGCCGCGGCACCGACTCGGTGATGACCGGCTCGAACCGCATCGTCCAGGAAGCATCGGTCTCGGTGCCGCTGACCGACCTGCAGACGCGCCTGATCGCCGGTCACATCCCCGACTGGTCGGGCTACGAGTACCAGCAGCCGACGCTCAACCCGTTCATCACCCACAACCTGCTGTTCGACTTCACGGTGCCCACGGCCTACACCGGCGTCGGCATCGACCACACCAGCGGCAAGTGGTGGCTGCGCGGCATGGTTGCCAACGTCAACACCTCGCAGAAGGGCAGCGGCAACAAGAGCCCGTCCTTCGTCGGCCGTGTGGACTACTCGCGCGGGGAGTTCGAGGGCTGGGGCGCGGCGATGCTGCTGGGCAAGGTCGCGAACTTCTCGAACAACCAGCGCGGTGACGGCAAGGACACCATGGCCGCGCTGTTCGAGGTCGACGGCTACTTCATCCGTGGCGACTGGACACTGCAGGGCCAGGCCACCTACGGCACGCACAAGAAGGCCGCGATCGTGCGCGACCCGGTGACGCTGCTCGAGCGCGACGCCCGCTGGTGGGGCCTGTCGGGCCTGGCGGGCTACCAGTTCACGCCGCGCCTGCAAGGCCTGTTGCGCGCCGACTACATCAACAACGAGAAGAACGGCGGCGGCCTGTTCGGCTACACCGGCTACTGGCTGCCGACCCAGGGCGTGCTGGGCGACAGCCGCAACGGCATCGGCGTTGACGGCAACCTTGACTGCGCCGGCCCGGTCAACCGGGCGACGCCGGAGTGCAACCGCGGCGCCAACCGCTACGCGGTGTCGCTGGGCATGAAGTACCTGTTCGACATGAACACGACGCTGAAGGCCGAGTACCGCCTGGACGGCGCCGACCGCGCCGTGTTCGGCTACAGCGACGGCAGCTTCCGCAAGACCAACAACCTGTTCGGCGCCTCGGTGGTCGTCAACTTCTGACGCTGGACTCCGTCCCCGGCCATGCGCCGGGAGGCACGGGGACGACGCTCCGGCCCGGCGGCGCCACCGCCGGGCGGGCTCGCCCCGCCCCGAAGCAGGCACGAGGAGCAAGGATGGGCAGCAATCCGGTCAACTGGCGCGAACGCGCATCGGCCGTCGTGATCGACGGCCGCGTCGTCATCGACGGTAAGCGGCGCGACGCCGCCGACGGTGAAACCTTCGACTGCATCAGCCCGATCGACGGCCGGCTGCTGGGCCCCGTGGCGCGTGGCCGGCAGGCCGACGTCGACGCCGCCGTGGCCAGCGCGCGCGCCGCCTTCGAGGACGGCCGCTGGGCTTCGCAGCCTCCTGCGGCGCGCAAGAAGGTGCTGCAGCGCTTCGCCGAGAAGATCCTCGCGGCCCGCGACGAGCTCGCCCTGCTCGAGACCCTCGACATGGGCAAGCCGATCAAGTGGTCGCTGGCCGTCGACGTGGGTGCCACCGCACGCTGCATCCAGTGGTATGCCGAGGCGGTCGACAAGATCTACGACGAGATCGCGCCGACAGGCCCCGACGCGCTGGCGATGATCACCCGCGAGCCCATGGGCGTGATCGGCGCGATCGTGCCGTGGAACTACCCGATGATCATGGCGTCGTGGAAGCTCGGCCCCGCACTGGCCGCCGGCAACTCGGTGGTGCTCAAGCCCAGCGAGAAGAGCCCGCTGACCGCGCTGCGCCTGGCCGAGCTGGCCGTCGAGGCCGGGCTGCCGCCGGGCGTGCTCAACGTGGTCCCCGGCTACGGCCACGAGGCCGGGGAGGCGCTGGCGCTGCACATGGACGTCGACGCGATCGGCTTCACCGGCTCCACCCGGGTGGGCCGCCGGATGCTGGACTACGCCGGCCGCAGCAACCTCAAGCGCGTCTACAACGAGCTGGGCGGCAAGTCGGCGTTCATCGTCTTCCCCGACTTCGCCGACATGGCACGGGCCGCGAAGACGGTGGCCGGCAGCATGTTCTTCAACCAGGGCGAGAGCTGCAACGCGCCCTCGCGCGTGCTGGTGCACGAGAGCGTCGCCGACGAATTCGTCGCCATCGTCGCCGCCGAGACGCCGAAGTACCAGCCGGCGGACCCTCTGGATGGCGCCACCGTGATGGGCGCGCTGGTCGACGACACGCAGCTGCGCACGGTGATGGGCTACATCGACGCCGGGCAAGGCGAAGGCGCGAGGCTGGTTGCCGGTGGCCGGCAGGCTCGCGCCGAGACCGGCGGCTGCTACGTCGAGCCCACCGTGTTCGACGGCGTGGCCAACACGATGAAGATCGCCCGCGAGGAGATCTTCGGCCCGGTGATGAGCGTGATCCGCTTTGCCGACGAGGCCGAGGCGGTGGCCATCGCCAACGCCAGCAGCTACGGCCTGCAGGCCAGCGTCTGGAGCGACAACGTCAACCGCGCGCACCGGGTCGCCCGGGCGCTGCGCGCCGGCACCGTCCACGTCAACCAGTACGACGAGGACGACATCACCGTGCCCTTCGGCGGCTACAAGCAAAGCGGCAACGGGCGCGACAAGAGCCTGCACGCCTTCGACAAGTACACCGAGCTGAAGACCACCTGGCTGCGCATCGAGGGCCGCTGAGGTGAGCGCGGAGCTGCAGCAGCGCCTGCGCGAGCAGGGTGTGCACACCCTGCTCGTGCAGTTCACCGACCTCCACGGTGTCGCCAAGGGCAAGCTCGTGCCCGTGGAGCACCTGCGCGACCTGCTCGAGACCGGGGCGGGCTTCGCGGGCCCTTCGATCTGGGGCACCGGCCTGCCGCGCACCGGCCCGCGCTCCGAGTACTACGCCCGCGGCGATGCCACCACGCTGACGGTCCTGCGCTGGATGCCCGGCGTGGCCCGCATCGTCGGTGACGGCTTCGTCGCCGGCCAGCCCTTCGACGCCTGCCCGCGGCAGGTGCTGCGCCGCGCCCTCGCGCGGCTCGCGGCGCAAGGGCTGACGCTGAAGACCGGCATCGAGCCCGAGTTCTTCCTGCTGAAGAAGGAAGGCGGCCGCTGGCTGCCCGCCGACGACGCCGACCGGCTGGACAAGCCGTCCTACGACCTCAAGTCGCTGCCACGGCAGGCCGGCTTCCTGCGCGCCCTGCACGAGGCGCTGGCGGCCGCCGGGCTCGACGTGCTGCAACTCGACCACGAGGACGCGCACGGCCAGTACGAGGTCAACTTCGCCTACGACCATGCGCTGGCCAGCTGCGATCACCTGATGGTCTTCAAGATCGCGGCACAGGCGCTGGCCGAGGCGCGGGGCATGGTCTTCTCGATGATGCCCAAGCCGTTCGCCAACCAGCCTGGCAGCGGCATGCACTTCCACGTCTCGCTCTGGCAAGGCGATGCAGTGGTGGAGGACCAGCGCCTTCGCGCCTTCATGGCCGGCGTGCTGGCCCACTCGGCGGCCCTGGCCGCGGTGGCCGCACCGACGGTGAACTCCTACAAGCGCCTCGTCGTCGGCGAGTCCCTGTCCGGCACCAGCTGGGCCCCAGCCTACGTCGCCCACGGTCCGAACAACCGGACCACCGTCGTTCGCACGTTGCCCGGACGCTTCGAGTGGCGGCTTCCCGATGCCAGCGCGAACCCCTACCTTGCGACCGCGGCGCTGATCGCGGCCGGGGTCGATGGCATCGAGCGCGGCCTCGACCCCGGGCCCGCCACCAGCGAGGACCTGTTCGCGCTGTCGCTGGCCGAGATCCGCGCGCGTGGCATCCCGCTGCTGCCCCAGGGCCTCGCCGAGGCGGTCGACGCCTTCGAGGCCGACGAGGCCGTGACCGGCCTGTTCGGCCCGACGCTCACCCGCGAGTTCGTGCGGCTCAAGCGCGACGAGGCGCTCCAGTACGCGCGCCACGTCAGCGGCTGGGAGCTCGAGCGCTACGCCGCGGCTTTCTGACGACCCGGTGCACGCGCCCCCGTTGCTTGCCTACCTGAGCCTGGCTGCCAGCATGGCGCTGGTGGGCAGCTACGTCGGGCTGTCGAAGGTGCTGGTGGCCGCCTTCCCGGTCTTCCTGCTGGCTTGGCTGCGCTTCGGCATCGCTGCGCTGGCCATGCTGCACTGGGTGCGCCGAGGCCCAGGCGAGGCGGCCCTCTCCGCGCACGACCGCAGGCTTCTCTTCTGGGAAAGCTTCCTCGGCAACTTCCTCTTCTCGATCTGCATGCTGTACGGCGTCAAGCTCACCTCGGCGCTGGCCGCCGGCGTGACCATGGCGGCCATCCCGGCCGCGGTGGCCGTGCTGTCGTGGCTGATGCTGGGCGAGCGCATCAACCGACGGGTGAAGCTGGCCATCGCGCTTGCCGTCACGGGCATCGCCCTGCTGGCGCTGGCACGCGACGGCGGCGGCGCGCCAGCGGCTGCCGGTTCCCACTGGGGCTACGTGCTGTTGCTCGGCGCCGTGGTCTGCGAGGCCTTCTACGTCGTCATCGGCAAGCGCCTGACGGGAAACGTGTCGCCGCGGCGCATCAGCGCGCTGATCAATCTCTGGGGCCTGGCGCTGGTCACGCCGCTCGGCCTGTGGCAGGCGCTGTCGTTTGACTTCGCCGCCGTTGCCGCGCCGCACTGGGGCCTGCTGGCGTTCTACGCCATCGCCGCCAGCATGGTGACCGTCTGGCTGTGGATGCAGGGCCTGCGCCACGTGCCGGCACCGCAGGCCGGGGTGTTCAGCGTGCTGCTGCCGGTGAGCGCGGCGCTGATCGGTGTGTTCGCGCTCGGTGAGGCGTTCAGCGGCGCGCATGCGCTGGCGTTCGCGTGCGCCCTGGCGGGGCTGCTGCTGGCCACCTGGCCGGCGCGAGCGCCCGCGCGCTGAACCGTTGCCGCGTCACCCGCGCCGCAGCACGACGACGAGGCCCTCGATGGGCACGCCCTGCTCCACACGCAGCGTCGTCGCGTCGATGCGGCACACCGTCATCCCGTGCGCCGCGGCCAGCCGGCGCAGGTAGCCCTCGCCGTGGGCGTAGCGAAGGCTGCGCTGCAGCTCGAAGCCGGCGTCGCCCAGCGTGCGCTCGTCGGCTCGCTCGACCGAGAACCCGAACAGCGCGCCTGGTCGCATCACCCGCGCGAGCCCGCCGAACACCCGCT
>JBILNT010000137.1:0-10271 GCA_044374875.1 Rubrivivax sp. | reverse complement strand
TCGCCGAGGCACAGCGCCTGGGCTACGCCGAGGCCGACCCCACCTTCGACATCGAGGGCATCGACGCCGCGCACAAGGCGACGATCATGAGCGCCATCGCCTTCGGCATCCCGGTGCAGTTCGACCGGGCCTACGTCGAGGGCATCACCGCGCTGCAGGCGGCCGACATCCGCTATGCCGAGCAGCTGGGCTATCGCATCAAGCTGCTGGGCATCACCAGGCGCCGGGCCGGCGGCATCGAGTTGCGCGTGCACCCGACGCTGGTCCCGGCGGCGCGGCTCATCGCCAACGTCGAGGGCGCGATGAACGCCGTCATGGTGCAGGGCGACGCGGTCGGCACGACGCTCTACTACGGCAAGGGCGCGGGCGCCGAGCCCACGGCCAGCGCGGTCATCGCCGACCTGGTGGACGTGACCCGCCTGCACACTGCCGATCCCGACCACCGCGTGCCGCACCTGGCGTTCCAGCCGGGCGAGTTGCAGGCCACCCCGATCCTGCCGATCGGCGAGGTCGTCACCTCGTTCTACCTGCGCCTGCGCGTGGCCGACCAGACCGGCGTGCTGGCCCGCATCACGGGCATCCTCGCCGAGGCCGACATCGGCATCGACGCCGTGCTGCAGCGCGAGAGCGCCGAGGGCGAGAAGCAGACCGACCTGATCATCCTGACCCACGACACCGCAGAGGGCCGGATGAACGCTGCGCTGGCGCAGATGCAGGCGCTGCCCACCGTGCTTGCGCCCATCGTGCGCATCCGCAAGGAAGAGCTGAACTGATGAAGTACGTCAGCACGCGGGGCGACCGCAGCGAGCGCGGCTTCAGCGACATCCTGCTCGAGGGGCTGGCACCCGACGGCGGCCTGTACCTGCCCACGCACTACCCCCGCGTCGACGCGGCGACGCTGGCGCGCTGGCGCGCCCTGCCGTACGCCGACCTCGCCTTCGAGATCCTGTCGCTCTACATCGACGACATCCCGGCCGACGACCTGCGCCGGCTGTGCCGCGCCACCTACACCGAAGCCGTCTTCGGCACGCCGCAGATCGTGCCGCTGCGCCGGCTGGGCGACGAGGGCATCTTGATCGAGGCGCTGTCCAACGGGCCGACCCTGGCTTTCAAGGACATGGCGATGCAGCTGCTGGGCCACCTGTTCGAGTACGAACTGGGACGGCGCGGCGAGCGGCTCAACATCCTGGGCGCCACCTCGGGCGACACCGGCAGCGCGGCCGAGTACGCGATGCGCGGCAAGAAGGGCATCCACGTCTTCATGCTCAGCCCCCACGGCCGCATGAGCCCGTTCCAGCAGGCGCAGATGTTCAGCCTGCAGGACGCCAACATCCACAACCTCGCCGTCGAGGGCGTGTTCGACGACTGCCAGGACATCGTCAAGGCGGTCAGCAACGACCTCGGGTTCAAGCGCCGCTGGCGCATCGGCACCGTCAACTCGATCAACTGGGCGCGGCTGCTGGCGCAGGTGGTCTACTACTTCGCGGGCTGGTTCCAGGCCACGAGCCATGACGCGCAGAAGGTCAGCTTCGCCGTGCCCTCGGGCAACTTCGGCAACATCTGCGCCGGCCACGTCGCGCGCATGATGGGGCTGCCGATCTCGAGGCTGGTCTGCGCCACCAACGAGAACGACGTGCTGGACGAGTTCTTCCGCACCGGCACCTACCGCGTGCGGGGCAGCGCCGAGACCTGGGAGACCTCGAGCCCGTCGATGGACATCAGCAAGGCCAGCAACTTCGAGCGCTTCGTCTTCGACCTGCTCGGCCGCGACGGTGCGCGCACGAAGGCCCTGTTCGGCGACGCCATCGCCCGTGACGGCGGCTTCACCGTGGCCGCCGACGAGTTCGCGCGCATCCCGCAGTTCGGCTTCGCGTCGGGGCGCAGCACGCACGCCGACCGCCTGGCGACGATCCGCGACGCCTGGGAGCGCCACGGCCAGATGATCGACACCCACACCGCCGACGGCCTGAAGGTGGCGCGCGAGCAGCTCGAGCCCGGTGTCCCGATGATCGTGCTGGAGACCGCGCTGCCGGCGAAGTTCGCGGCGACCATCCGCGAGGCCACCGGCCGCGACCCCGCGCCGCCAGCGGCGCTGGCGCACATCGAGTCGCTGCCGCGCCGCTTCACCGTGATGCAGCCCGAGGTCGCGGCGGTCAAGCGCTTCATCGAGACCCACGCCGACGCATGAACCGCCCGGCCCGTCCCCTGTTGAGCCTCGACGAGGCGCTGGAGCGCCTGGCCGCCGGTGCCGCGCCGCATGCGCTGCGCGAGACCGAGTCCATCTCCACCTTCGACGCCCTGGGCCGCGTGCTGGCCACCGAAGTGCACTCGGCGCTCGACGTGCCGCCCGCGGACAACACCTCGATGGATGGCTACGCGCTGCGCGTGGCGGACGTCCCCGCGTCGGGCGCGGTGCTGCGCGTGGCGCAGCGCGTGCCGGCTGGCGTCGTCGGCCGGCCGCTGGAGCCCGGCACCGCCGCCCGCATCTTCACCGGGGCGCAGGTGCCGCCCGGCGCCGATGCCGTGGTGATGCAGGAGCAGTGCGAGGCGGTTCCTGGCGAGGGCCTGGGCAGCGTGCGCGTGAACACCGTGCCCGAGCCGGGGCAGTGGATCCGCCGCCGTGGCGAGGACGTCCGGCGCGACGCCGTCGTGCTGTGCCCGGGCATGCGCCTGGGGCCGGCCGAACTGGGGTTGGCCGCCTCGGTCGGTGCGGCGTCGCTCACCGTGGTTCGCCGCCCGCGCGTGGCGGTGTTTTCCACCGGCGACGAACTGGTGATGCCTGGCGAGCCGCTCAAGCCCGGCGCCATCTACAACTCGAACCGCTTCACGCTGCGCGGCCTGCTGCAGGCCGCGGGCTGCGAGGTCGGCGACTTCGGCATCGTGCCCGACCGGCTCGACGCGACGCGCGATGCGCTGTGCCGTGCGGCCCAGGGCCACGACCTGATCCTGACCAGCGGCGGCGTCTCGGTGGGTGAGGAGGATCACCTGAAGCCCGCCGTCGAGGCCGAGGGCCGGCTCGAGCACTGGCAGATGGCGATCAAGCCCGGCAAGCCGCTGGCCTTCGGCGAAGTGCGGCGCCCCGACGGCTCGTCGGCGCTGTTCGTCGGGCTGCCAGGCAACCCCGTCTCCAGCTTCGTCACCTTCCTGCTGTGTGTCGCGCCGCTGCTGCGCGCCATGCAGGGTGCCGGCGCCGGCCTGCCGCGCGCGTTGCCGGTGGTTGCCGGCTTTGACTGGTCGCGCCCCGACAAGCGGCGCGAATTCCTGCGCGTGCGCCTGGGCACCGACGGCCGGCTCGAGTTGTTCCCGAACCAGAGTTCCGGTGTGCTGACCTCCGCGGTGTGGGCCGACGGGCTGCTCGACAATCCGCCCGGCCAGGCGATCCGCACCGGCGACGTGGTGCGCTACCTGCCGCTGGCCGACCTGATCGCGCACTGAACTCCCCCGCCTTCACATCCATGCAAGTCCAGGTCCGCTACTTCGCCTCGCTGCGCGAGGCCCTAGGCCCCTCGGAGAGCGTCGCGGTCGAGCCGGGCACCACGCTTGGCGCGCTGCGCGACCACCTCATCGCCCGCGGCGGCCGCCACGCCGAGGCCCTGGCCCGCGGCCGCGCCGTGCGCTGCGCGCTCGACCAGGTGATGAGCGACGAAGCGGCGGTGCTGCGCGATGGTGCCGAGGTGGCGTTCTTCCCGCCGGTGACGGGCGGCTGACCGTCGGTTCGCTGCGGACGCTGGCTTCACCGCAGAGGAACGGAGGACGCCGAGGGGCGCGGAGTCAATTTCAGGAGAGGGCGGGAATTCGGCAGACCCGCGTCCGACAGTCCTGCGATCGGCGCCAGCCGCCTCTTGCATGAGGCCCGTCTCTACGCCCCTCGGCGTCCTCCGTTCCTCTGCGTTGAACACGGACTCACGACATTCTCCGGCCCTCTGCGGTGAATGTCTTCCCGCGGCCACCCTCCGGTCCTCTGCGGTGAACCCAGCCCCACCCGGTGCCACAATCGCGCCATGGCCGAGCGAGTGAGCATCCAGACCCCCGATTTCGACCTCTCCGCCGAGGTGGCCGCGCTGCGCGCGAAGGATCACGGCGTCGGTGCCGTGGCCAGCTTCGTCGGCACCGTGCGTGACCGCAACGACGGGCAGGGTGTCTCGGCGATGGAGCTCGAGCACTACCCGGGAATGACCGAGCGCGCGATCGAGGGGATGATCGACGAGGCGCACCGCCGCTTCGACTTCCGCGGTGCGCGGGTCGTCCACCGCGTCGGGCCGCTGCTGCCGGGCGACCAGATCGTGCTGGTGGTGGTGAGCTCGGCGCACCGAGGCCAGGCCTTCCAGGCCTGCGAATTCCTGATGGACTACCTGAAGACCCAGGCGCCGTTCTGGAAGAAGGAGCAGACCCCCGAAGGCGCTCGCTGGGTCGATGCCCGCGTCGCCGACGACGCCGCCCTGGCCCGCTGGGGCATCCAGGCCGCCAATGCCTGACGCGGCCACCTCGCCCGTGGCGGCGTTCGATCCCCGCTCGCTGCGCAACGCCTTCGGGCGCTTCGCCACCGGCGTGACCATCATCACCTGCCTCGACGCCGAAGGCTGCGCCGTGGGGCTGACGGCCAACTCCTTCACCTCGCTGTCGATGGAGCCGCCACTGGTCCTGTGGTCGCTGCGCTCGGCCAGCCCCAGCGTGGCGGCGTTCGCGGCCGCCTCGCACTTCACGGTCAACGTGCTGGGCGAGGCGCAGCTGGAACTCTCTCGGCGCTTCGCCTCGCGCGTGGACGACAAGTTCGCCGAGGGGCTCTGGGCCCCCGGCCTGGGCGGCGCGCCGGTGCTGGCCGGCTGCGCGGCAGTGTTCGAGTGCGAGTCCTTCTCGCGCCAGACGGTCGGCGACCACGAGCTCTTCATCGGTCGCGTCCGCCGCTTCGACGAGGCCGCGGTGCCGCCCCTGCTGTTCCAGGCCGGCCACTACCGCATGCTGGGGGAGATCCTGTGAGGCTCGAGGCGAAGTGGATCGAGATGTTCGAGCAGGTCTTCCGCCTTTGCGGGGTGGGGCCGGGCGACGCCTGTGCCGTGCTGTCCGAGACGCAGACGCGGCCCGAACTGCCCCAGCTTGCGGAGCTTGCGCTGGCTCGATTGGGCGCACGGCCCTTCCACGTGATGCTGCCGGGGCGGCCGCTGGCCGCGCCGGTGCCGGTGCGGTCGACCGGCGCGTCCGACGCCATCGGCCGGCTCGAGCCGGTCGTGCAGGCGCTGGCCGCGAGCACCTTCGTCGCCGACTGCACCGTCGAGGGGCTGCAGCATGCGCCGGAGCTGCCCCGCATCCTGGGCGGCGGCGCCCGCGTGCTGGCCATCAGCCACGAGCATCCCGAGATCCTCGAGCGCTGCCTGCCACGCGCCGAGGACGAGCCGCTGGTGCGCGACGCGATGCGACGCCTGAAGGCGGCGCGCGAGATGACCGTGCACTCCGACGCCGGCACCGACCTGCGCATCCGGCTCGAGGGCGCGCGCATCGGTGGCGTCTGGGGTTTCACCGCGAAGCCGGGCACGCTGTCGCACTGGCCTGGGGGTTTGGTGCTCGCGTTCCCGGCGGCAGGCAGCGTCGACGGCCGCCTCGTGCTGGCCCGCGGCGACGTCAACCTCACCTTCAAGCGCTACCTGCAGGACCCGGTGACGCTCGTCGTGGAGCGTGACCGCGCGGTGCGCGTCGAGGGTGACAACGTCGACGCCGAACTGATGCGCGGCTACTTCGCCGCCTGGGGCGACGACGACGCCTACGCGGTGTCGCATGTCGGCTGGGGCCTCAACCGCGGCGCGCGCTGGGACGCGATGACGTTCTACGACAAGGCCGACTTCAACGGCACCGAACTGCGCGCCTTCGCTGGCAACTTCCTCTACTCGACCGGCGCCAACGAGGTGGCCGGGCGCCACACCCTCGGGCACTTCGACCTGCCGCTGCGCGGCTGCACGGTGGCGCTCGACGGGGTGCCCGTGGTCGAGCGGGGCCGGCTGCTGTAGGACGCTCCGCGATGACCTTGCCAGCCTACGACGAAGCAGGGCAGGGGGACGTGGCCGTGCTGCTGCTGCACGGCATCGGCGGCGGGCGCGCCGTCTGGGGGCCGGAGGGCTCGGGCACGCTGCAGTCGCTGGCCGCGGCGGGGTTCCGGGCGCTGGCGCTGGACTTCCCCGGCTACGGCGGCTCGGCCGCGATGGGGCCGC
Source organism: Rubrivivax sp. (assembly GCA_044374875.1). Classification (GTDB taxonomy): domain Bacteria; phylum Pseudomonadota; class Gammaproteobacteria; order Burkholderiales; family Burkholderiaceae_C; genus Rubrivivax. Next base: position 4,071 of record JBILNT010000137.1, on the reverse strand, counting down.
CCGACCTCGACGCGATGGTGCAGGCCGTCGCCGCGCTGATCATTCACGCGGGTGCCCGGCACACGGTGCTGCTCGGGCACAGCATGGGCGGCATGGTCGCGCAGGCGCTGGCCTCGCGCGCCGACGCTCCCCCCATCGACGCCCTGGTGCTGGCCTGCACCTCGGCCGCCTTCGGCAAGCCCGACGGCGAGTGGCAGGCCCGCTTCGTCGCCGAGCGCCTCGCACCGCTGGACGCCGGCCTGGGCATGGCCGGGATGGCCGAGCGGCTGGTGCCGTCGCTGCTGGCGCCCGGGGCGCCGGAGCGGGCGCGGCTGGCCGCGGTGGCCGTGATGTCGCGCGTGCCCGAAGCCACCTACCGCAGCGCGCTGGTGGCCATCGCCGGCTTCGACCGCCGCGAGGCCCTGCCTTCGCTGGCGATGCCGGTGCTGTGCCTCTCGGGCGAGCACGACCGCACCGCGCCGCCCGAGGTGATGCAGCGCATGGCCGCGCGCATCCCGCGCGGCGAGCATGTCGACCTGCCGGGTGCCGGTCACCTGGCCAATCTCGACCAGCCGCGCGCCTTCGACGCGGCCGTCGTCGACTTCCTCCATCGCCACTTCGAGACCCCGTCGAGGAGACCCCGATGAGCGCCACCGATACCGCGCCCGGCTACCGGCCTTCGCACATCGCCGGCAATCCGGCGCAGCTCACCGCGCAGCAGCGCGAACTGATCGAGATCGCCGCCACCCTGGGCCGCGAGAAGTTCGCGGCGCGTGCCGCGCGCTACGACCGCGAGGCCACCTTCCCGTTCGAGAACTACGAGGACCTGCGCGCCTCGGGGCTGCTGGGCATCTGCGTGCCGCGGCAGTACGGCGGGCAGGGCGCCGACTTCGCCACCTACGTGATGGTGGCCGCCGAGATCGGCCGCCACTGCGGCGCGACGGCGCTGTCGTACAACATGCACGTCTGCTCGTGCATGTGGAGCGGCTTCATCGCCGACGCGCTCGACATGACGCCGGCGCAGCGCGACGAGCACGAGCGCTTCCGCGCCGTGCACTACGAGAACATCGTGCGCCACGGCAAGGTGTACTCGCAGCCCTTCTCCGAGGGCGGCGCCGCCGCCGCGGGCAAGGCGCCCTGGGGCACGCTGGCCCACCCGGTCGAGGGCGGCTACGTGGTCAGCGGCAAGAAGATCTTCGCCTCGCTGGCCGGTGCGGCCGACTTCTACGGCGTGCTGTGCACCGTCGACAGGCCCGGGGCTTCGATGCGCGACTCGCTGTACCTCGCGGTGCCCGCGAACGCGCCCGGCGTCAGCGTCGTGGGCGATTGGGACCCGCTGGGCATGCGCGGCACGGTCAGCCGCACGCTGCTGCTCAAGGACGTGTTCGTGCCGCACTCGGCGCGGCTGATGCCGGAGGGGCTGTACTTCCAGGCCGCCAGCCGCTTCCCGCACATGTTCGCCACCCTGTCGCCCACCTACATGGGCATCGCGCAGGCGGCCTACGACTTCACCGTGCAGTACCTGCGCGCCGAGGTGCCGGGCATGCCGCCCGTCAAGCGGCGCATGTACCCGACCAAGCAGATCGCCGTGGCCGAGATGCGCGTCAAGCTCGAGCAGACCCGTGCGCTGTTCCTGCAGAACGCGCGCGACGCCATGGTCGACCCCGACAAGGACACGCGCATGCGCCTGTACGCCGCGCACTACACCATCATGGAGAACGCTCAGGCGATGGCCGCTGTAGCGATCCGCACCTGCGGCGGCCAGAGCATGCTGCGCAGCCTGCCGCTCGAGCGCCTGTACCGCGACTCGCGCTGCGGCTCGCTGATGCTGCCGTGGACCGCCGAGCTGTGCCTGGACCGCCTGGGCCGCGAGTGCCTCTATGAGCCGGGCGAGCGCGACGAGGCGATCGACTGAAGCAGGCTGCCGATGGCCGGCGAACTGCTCGCGCTGCTGCAGCGGCGCCTCGACGAGGCGCCCGGTGCGCCGATGCTCGAGGCGGGCGACCGGCGCTGGAGCCGCGCCGGCTTCGACGCCGAGGTGGGGGCCACGGCGGCCGCGCTGCAGGGGCAGGGCGTCGCGGCCGGCTCGCTGGTGGCCTGGCTGGGCCTGAACTCGCCGGCCATGCTGGCGACGCTGCTGGCCTGCGCGCGGCGGGGCGCGGTGTTCCTGCCGCTCAACACGCGGCTGGCGGCGGCCGAGTTGGCGGCCATCGTGCGCCATGCCGGCGCCACGCACCTGCTGGCATCGCCCGAGAGCGAAGCCCCGGCGCAGGCGATCCGCGAGGCCGCCGGCGCCCTGGCAGCGGGCCCCGTGGACGGCCTCGCGAGCGACGATCTGCTGCTGGTCTACACCTCCGGCACGACCGGGCGGCCGAAGGGCGCGCTGCACACCCAGGCCGGCATGGCCGCGAACGTGGCCGCCGCGATCGACGCGCAGGGCTTCGACCGGCGCGAGCGCGTGCTGGCCGTGCTGCCGCTGTTCCACGTCGGCGGGCTGTGCATCCAGGTGCTGCCGGCGCTGGCGGCCGGGGCCGTGGTGCGGCTCCACCCCCGCTTCGATCCCGCCGCCTGGCTGCAGGACGTGGTGACCTGGCGCCCGAGCACCAGCCTGCTGGTGCCGGCGACGATCCGCGCCGTCGTGGAGCACCCGCTCTGGCGCGAGACCGATCTGTCCTCGCTGCGCTTCGTCAATTCGGGTTCGCAGATCGTGCCGCTGTCGCTGATCCGCGCCTTCCACGCCCGCGGCGTGCCGATGGCGCAGGTCTATGGCAGCACCGAGACAGGCCCGGTGACCATCGTGCTGCGACCTGCCGAGGCGATGGCGCACGAAGGGCAGGCCGGGCGGCCGGCGCTGGGCGTCGAGGTGCGGCTCGTCGGCGAGCAGGGCGCCGACGTGCCCGAGGGCGCCGTCGGCGAGATCGCCGTTCGTGCGCCGAACCTGCTGCGCCGCTACCACCGCGACGACGGGCCGCCGCCGTTCGACGCCGCGGGCTGGTTCCGCACCGGCGACCTGGCCCGGCGCGACGCCGAAGGATGGATCGAGGTCGTGGGCCGCTCGAAGGAACTGATCATCAGCGGCGGCGAGAACATCCACCCGGCCGAGATCGAGAACCTTGCGCTGGAACTGCCGGGCGTGGCCGAGGCGGCGGTGGTCGGCGTGGCCGACGAGCGCTGGGGCGAGGTGCCGGTGCTGGCGCTCGTGCCGCGCGAGGGCTCGCCCGTCGACGTCGCCGCGCTGCAGGCGCTGTTCGACGCCCGCCTGGCCCGCTTCAAGCACCCGCGCCGCATCGTCGTGCTGCCAGGCCTGCCGCGCACCGCGCTCGGCAAGGTGCAGCGCGCACCGCTGCAGGCCCTGCTGGCCGGGGGGTGAGCCCGCTCAGCCGGCGGCCCGGCGCCGGCGAGACTTGATCCAGGGCAAGATGCGTGCGCCGCGACCTTGAAACGTTGCAGTCCGCGCCCATGTCGTCTTCCATCGGAGGTTCCACCCATGCGATTCGACAAGCTGACCACCGCGTTCCAGCAGGCCCTCGGCGACGCCCAGAGCCTGGCCGTCGCCCGCGATAACCCGTACATCGAGCCGGCGCACCTGCTGGCGGCGATGCTGCAGCAGCCCGACGGCCCGAAGGCGCTGCTCGACCGCGCCGGCGCGAACACGGCGGCGCTGGTCACGGCGATGGACACGGCGATGCGTAACCTGCCCCAGGTCAGCGGCGGCGGCCAGCCGGTGCAGCCCGGGCGTGACCTGGTCACGCTGCTGCAGGCCGCCGACAAGGAGGCCACCCAGCGCGGCGACCAGTACATCGCCAGCGAGATGTTCCTGCTGGCCCTGGCCGACGCGAAGAACGACATCGGCGGCATCGTCCGCGGCCACGGCCTGACCCGCAAGGCGCTCGAAGCCGCGATCACCGCCGTGCGCGGCGGCCAGAAGGTCGACTCGGCCGAGGCCGAGGGCCAGCGCGAGGCGCTGAAGAAGTACACGCTGGACCTCACCGAGCGCGCCCGTTCCGGCAAGCTCGACCCGGTGATCGGCCGCGACGACGAGATCCGCCGCACGATCCAGGTGCTGCAGCGGCGCAGCAAGAACAACCCGGT
>JBILNT010000136.1:0-10330 GCA_044374875.1 Rubrivivax sp. | reverse complement strand
CCTTCGTCAGGTCCACGCCCTGTTCCTTGCGGAACTCGGTGACGATGTAGTCGATGATGCGCTGGTCGAAGTCCTCGCCGCCGAGGAAGGTGTCGCCGTTGGTCGACAGCACCTCGAACTGCTTCTCGCCGTCGACGTCCGCGATCTCGATGATCGAGATGTCGAAGGTGCCGCCGCCGAGGTCGTAGACGGCGATCTTGCGGTCTCCCTTGCCGTGCTTGTCGAGGCCGAACGCGAGCGCCGCGGCGGTGGGCTCGTTGATGATGCGCTTGACGTCCAGGCCGGCGATGCGGCCGGCGTCCTTGGTGGCCTGGCGCTGGCTGTCGTTGAAGTAGGCCGGCACCGTGATCACGGCCTCGGTGACTTCCTCGCCGAGGTAGTCCTCGGCAGTCTTCTTCATCTTGCGCAGCACTTCGGCGCTGACCTGCGGGGGCGCGAGCTTCTTGCCGCGCACCTCGACCCACGCGTCGCCGTTGTCGGCCGCCGCGATCTTGTAGGGCATCAGGTCGATGTCCTTCTGGACTTCCTTCTCGGTGAACTTGCGACCGATCAGGCGCTTGACGGCGTACAGCGTGTTCTTCGGGTTGGTGACGGCCTGGCGCTTGGCGCTGGCGCCGACGAGGATCTCGCCGTCTTCCTGGTAGGCGATGATCGACGGCGTGGTGCGCGCGCCTTCACTGTTCTCGATCACCTTCGTGGTGTTGCCTTCCATGATGGCGACACACGAGTTGGTGGTGCCGAGGTCGATGCCGATGATCTTTCCCATGTTTCTTGGCTCCTGAGGCTTGGATTCGGGGCTGGATTCGCTTGCCCTGCAGTTGCGGACCGCCTTCGCGGTTTCAAGGCCCGCCTGCGGGCAGGGTCGTCATTTCGGGGCGGCGACGGTCACCAGCGCCGGACGCAGCACACGGTCGGCGATCAGGTAGCCCTTCTGCAGGACGGCCACCACGGTGTTGGCGTCCTGGTCGGCCGGCACCACGCTGATCGCCTGGTGCTGGTGGGGGTCGAACTTCGTGCCGGCGGGCGGCGCGATCTGGACGACCTTGTTGCGCTCGAGCGCTGCGCTCAGCTGGCGCAGCGTGGCGTGAACGCCCTCGAGCATCTGCTCGCTGGTCGCGTTCTGCATCGCGATGGCCGCCTCGAGACTGTCCTTGACGGGCAGCATGCTCTCGGCGAAGGCCTCGACGGCGAACTTTCGCGCCTTGGCCACCTCTTCCTCCGCGCGGCGGCGGGTGTTCTCGGCCTCGGCCTTGGCGCGCAGGTAGGCGTCGGAGACCTCGGCGTGGCGCGCCTCGAGATCGGCGAGGCGCTGTTCCGCGGTCTGGGGGCTCGCGGTGGCATCGGCACCGGCAGGCTGGCCGGATTCAGGGGCGTTTTCTGGGGTGTTCGGTGGGGTCGTCATGATCTCGTTCTCGGACGCTGCCGGTGAACTGGGGGCACCCCGGCGGAATTCAAGAGGCCGATGTGCATCGGTGTGCGCTCATTCCGGGAGGTCGTCGGCGCTGGCACTCCAGCGCTGCCAGTCGGCGAGGCGCCGGCGGTCGCGCTTCGTGGGCCGCCCGTGCTCGATCGCGTTGGCCGGCTCTGCCGCCAGCCGCCTGGCCTGCGCGGCGCTCTCGCGGCGGGCGATGCTTTCCGCGGTCTCGGCGTAGAGCGTCTGTGCCACCACCGCCGGGCCACGCGCCGTTGACAGCGCCAGCACGTCGACCGTGCGTTCGACCGGTCCCTGGCGCAGCACGATGCGGTCGCCGGTGCGCACTTCGCGCGACGGCTTGGCGACCACGCCGTTGACGCTGACGCGCCCGCGGTCGGCCTCCTCGGCGGCCAGTGCGCGCGTCTTGAAGAAGCGCGCCGCCCACAGCCACTTGTCCAAACGGATCCTGCCGTCGCTCATGCTGCAGCTCCCGGCGCCAGCGGCAGCCGCACCACCGCGTCCAGACCGGCGAGCGCCTCGCCGGGGCGCCGGTTCAGCAGCTCGACCGCGCCGCCCAGCGAGTCGACGATCTCGCGGCAGATCGCCAGCCCGAGGCCGGATCCGCCCTGGCGCTGCCCCGAGGCGAAGGGCTGGAACAGGCGCTGCCGGAGCTCCTCGGAGATGCCGGGGCCGCTGTCGGTGATGGTCAGCACGGCCGCCTCGCCGGTCACGGTCAGGCTCACCGCGAGGTGGCCGCCAGGTGGGCTGTGGCGGATCGCGTTGTGCAGCAGGTTGCGAGTGAGCTCGCGCAGCGACCACTCGTGCGCGAGCACCGGCGCAGCCGTATCGGCGTGAAGCTCGAAGTCGAGATGGGATTCTCCGACCAGCGCCGAAAGATCCAGCGCGACCTGCCGCACCACCGGTGCCCAGTCGACCGGCGCCGCATCGCCCTGCTGGCGCAGTTGTTCCACCTTCGCCAGGGCGAGCATCTGGTTGGCCAGGGTGGTGGCGCCGTCGACGGTCTGGTCGATCTCGGCCAGCGCGGTGGCGGGGTCGACGTCGCCGCGGCGTGCCGACTGCACCTGGGTCTTCAGCACGGCCAGCGGCGTGCGCAGCTGGTGAGATGCATCACGCACGAAGCGCTTCTGGTGCGCCAGCAGGTGCGCCAGCCGCGACATCACCGCGTTGGTTGCCTCGACGATCGGCTGCAGCTCGCGTGGCGCCTGGGTGCTGTCGAGGGGAGAAAGGTCGCCTTCCGGGCGCGAGCGCAGCTGCTCGCTGAGTTCGCGCACGGGCCGGGTGGCACGCTGGACGACGAACACCACCACCGCTGCGATGACGGCCACCAGGGCGGCCTGTTGCCACAGGGTGTCGATCAGCAGCTGGCGCGCGAGCGTGTGTCGCAGTTCGAGCGTCTCGGCGACCTGGATCGTCGCCATGCCCTGACCAGCGAGGCCGGACACCGGCTGCAGCAGCACGGCGACGCGCACCGGCTCGTCGCGGTAGGTGTCGTCGTAGAAGTCGACCAGGGCGGCGTAGACGCTGCGAACGGGCAGGTCGCCGCGCCAGCGCGGGAGATCCTCGAAGCCCGCGACCATCTCGCCGTCGAAGCCGGTCACCTTGAAGAAGATCCGGCTGCGGTTGTCGGCCTCGAAGGCCTCGAGCGCGCTGTACAGCACGGTGGACCGCAGCGTCGGGCCGCCACCGGCACCGGCCACGACCTCGAGCTGCTCCCCGATCGACTTGGCCGAGGCCAGCAGAGTCCGGTCGTAGGCCGTGTCGGCGGCCTTCAGGGCCTGCCCGTACAGGCTGGCGGTGTTGATCGCCACGAAGCCCAGCACGGGCAGCAGGATGCCCGCGAGCAGGTAGCGGCGCAGCGAGACGCGGCGGGTCACTGGACGACCTTACGTGCTGCGCACTCCCGGATGAGCGCTTGGGAACGGCCCGGCGCGCTCATTCGGCTCCCGGCCCGGCGGCCGCCTTGATCAGGTAGCCCAGGCCCCTCAGCGTGACGAGCTGCGCACCGGTCCCGGCCAGCTTCTTCCGCAGGCGGTAGGCCACCACCTCGACGGCCTCGGTCTGGACTGCCGACTCGCCAGGGAACACCAGGTCAACGAGCCTCTCCTTCGCCACCGCGTGGCCCGGTCGCTGCAGCAGCGCGCGCAGCAGCGCCGCCTCGCGCGCGGTGAGCTCCATCACGCTGCCGCGCAGGTAGATGGCGCCGTTGTGGGGATCGACTCGCAGGCTGCAGAACTCGCGCCCGCCGCCATCGGCGGCCCCGGGCTCTCCGGGGCTGCGTGCACCGTTGCCGGCGCGACGCGCCAGCGCGCGCACGCGCGCCTCGAGTTCGTCGAGGTCGAAGGGCTTGGCGAGGTAGTCGTCGGCACCCGTGTTCAGCCCCAGGATGCGGTCGCCCACCGTGCCGCGCGCGGTGAGGATCAGCACCGGCGTGGCCAGACCCTCGGAGCGGGCGGCGGCAAGGACGTTGAGTCCGTCGGCCCCAGGCAGGCTGAGGTCGAGCAGCACGACGTCGGGCACGCTCGCGCGCCAGCGGTCGAGCGCACGCGAGCCATCTCCGCAGACCACCACCTGCATGCCGCAGCGCTCGAGCGAGCGCTGCAGCGTGGTCTGCATCGCGGGGTTGTCCTCGACCAGCAGCAGCTTCATCGGGCGGCGATTATCGGCCTGCGCCGTTCAGGGTTTCCCCGCGCCTCGAGGACAGCCGATTGACAGCCTGCCTGGCGACGATGCATGGGTTCGTACAACGACACTGCAGGAGACACCACGATGCGTCGCGACACCTTCCTCAAGTCCCTCGCTGCCCTGGCCGCCGCCGGCTCGCTGCCGCTCACCGCCCGTGCCGCCGCCAACCTGAAGATGATGATCCCCGCCAACCCGGGCGGCGGCTGGGACAGCACCGGCCGCGCACTGGGCAAGGCGCTGCAGGATGCGGGCGTGGCATCGGCGGTGACCTTCGAGAACAAGGGCGGCGCCGCCGGGGCCATTGGCCTGGCGCAGTTCGTCAACGCCAGCAAGGGCGACCCGAACGCGCTGATGATCATGGGCCAGGTGATGATCGGCGGCATCATCACCGGCAAGCCGCCGGTCAGCGTGACCCAGGCCACGCCGCTCGCGCGCCTGACCAGCGAGTACACGGTCTTCGTGCTGCCCGCGCAGTCGCCGCTGAAGACGATGGCCGACGTCGTCGAGCAGCTCAAGAAGGACCCGGGCAGCGTCAAGTGGGGCGGTGGTTCGCGCGGCTCCACGGAGCACGTGACGATCGCGATGATCGCCCGTGAAGTCGGCGTCGACGCCACGAAGATCAACTACGTTCCGTTCCGGGGGGGCGGCGAGGCGGTCGCGGCGATCCTCGGCAACAACGTGACGGTCGGCGCCAGCGGCTACAGCGAATTCCAGCAGTACATCGAGAGCGGCAAGATGCGCGCCATCGCGATGGGCTCGCCGACGCGCCAGAAGGGCATCGACGTGCCCACGCTGCGGGAGCAGGGCATCAACGTCGAGCTCGGCAACTGGCGCGGCGTCTATGGCGCGCCCGGCATCACGCCGGCGCAGCGCCAGGCGCTGGTCGACATGGTGGTCAAGGCCACGAAGACCAAGTCCTGGGCCGAGTCGCTCGCGAAGAACAACTGGACCCCGGCGCTGATGACGGGCAAGGACTTCGAGGACTTCGTCGACCGCGAATTCGCGACGATGCGCGCGATGATGGTCAAGTCCGGGATGATCTGACCGGCCCGATCCGCAACCGTTTCCGGGGCGCACGCGGGGTGCCGCGCGGGCAGGGCTCGCGCGGCCTCGCCGTGCGCCCTCATGGCCCGCCGCCAGGAGAACAAGGTGGACGCTTCCACGCGAGCGCTGCAGCAGACGCTGATCGGTGCGGGGGCGGTGCTCGTCGGCGCCATCCTCGCCTACGGGGCCGTCTCCATCCCCTCGACTGCGGGCTATGCCGGCGTCGGACCCGACTTCCTGCCCTGGGTCGTGGCCGTGGTCATGCTGGCCCTGGGCGGCTGGCTGATCTGGGAGGCCCGCACCGGTGGCTTTCGCCAGATGGGCGAGCCCTCGGGCGCCCCGCGGGGTGACTGGGCGGCCCTGGCCTGGCTGGCTGCCGCCGTGCTGCTCAATGCGTCGCTGATCACCACGATCGGCTTCATCCTCTCGTGCACGCTGTGCTTCATGCTGGCCGTGCGCGGCCTGCGTCTGTCCGAGGGCCGGGGTGGCGGCGGCGTGCGGCAGGCCGTCATCGACTTCGTCACCGGCTTCCTGATCGCCGCGCCCGCCTTCTGGCTGTTCGGCAAGGTGCTGGCGATCAACCTGCCTGGCCTGACCGGCACCGGCTGGCTCTGAGCGCCCGGGAGCGTTCTCGATGGACATCTGGAACCAGTTGCTCGCCGGCTTTGCCACGGCGGCCACGCCGGTCAACCTGCTGTGGGCCTTCGTCGGCTGCGCGCTCGGCACGGCCATCGGCGTGCTGCCCGGTCTCGGCCCGGCGGTCACGGTGGCGATGCTGCTGCCGATCACGGCGCAGGTCGAGCCGACGGCGTCGATGATCTTCTTCGCCGGCATCTACTACGGCGCGATGTACGGCGGCTCCACCACCTCGATCCTGCTGAACACGCCGGGCGAGACTGGCACGATGGTGACGGCCCTGGAAGGCTTCAGGATGGCCAGGAACGGCCGCGCCGGCGCCGCGCTGGCCACCTCGGCCATCGGCTCGTTCGTGGCCGGCACCATCGCCACCGTGCTGGTCACGCTGTTCGCGCCCTGGGTGGCCGAGTTCGCGGTCCGGCTCGGGCCGCCCGAGTACTTCATGCTGATGCTGCTGGCCTTCACCACCGTCAGCGCGGTGCTGGGCAAGAGCACGGTGCGCGGGCTGACCTCGCTCTTCCTCGGCCTGGCCATCGGATTGGTAGGCCTGGACCAGATCACGGGCCAGGTGCGCTACACGGCCGGGATCCCCGAACTGATGGACGGGCTCGAGGTGGTGCTCGTCGCCGTCGGGTTGTTCGCGGTGGGCGAGTGCCTTTACACGGCGCTTTACGAGGGCCGCGTGAAGCCCCAGATGAACCGGATGAACAAGGTGCACATGACGCGCGCCGAATGGCGCCGGTCCTGGCCGGCTTGGCTGCGCGGCACCTTCCTGGGCTTCCCGTTCGGCACCATTCCCGCGGGCGGCTCCGAGATTCCCACCTTCCTGAGTTACGGCGTCGAGCGCAAGCTCAGCAAGCACCCCGAGGAGTTCGGCACCACCGGCGCCATCGAGGGCGTCGCCGGGCCCGAGGCGGCGAACAACTCCAGCGTCACCGCCACCCTGGTGCCGCTGCTGACGCTGGGCATCCCGACCTCGGTGACGGCGGCGATCCTGCTGTCCGCCCTGCAGAACTACGGCATCCAGGCCGGGCCGCAGCTGTTCCAGACCTCTTCCACCCTGGTCTGGGCACTGATCGCCTCGCTGTACATCGGCAACGTGATGCTGCTGGTGCTCAACCTGCCGCTCGTGGGGCTGTGGGTCAAGCTGCTGAAGATCCCTCGCCCGCAGCTCTACGCCGGCATCCTGATCTTCGCCACCGTGGGCGTGTACGGCATGCGCCAGAGCGCCTTCGATCTCTACCTGATGTTCGCCGTCGGGCTGCTGGGCGTGGTGATGCGCCGCTTCGACTTCCCCACGGCGCCCGTCATCGTCGGCATGATCCTGGGCCCGCTGGCCGAGGCGCAGATGCGCAACGGGTTGTCGATCGGCGAGGGGCGCTGGACCGTGTTCATCGAGCGCCCGATGTCGGCCACGCTGCTGGCCATCGTGGTCGCGGTCGTCGTGCTGCCGCGGGTGATGCGCATCGTGAAGCGGATGCGGCCGAGGTGAGCGGACGCCTCTCTCAGCGTCAGTCGGCAGCGCCCAGCGCGAGCGCGCGCTCGCGCTGGCGTTCCAGCTCCGCTGCCTGGCGTTCCGCGGGCTCGCGCGTGTCCCAGCCCTGCATGTGCTGCTCGGCGATGCCTGCCAGGGCGCGGATCCACGACGGCTCGTCGTTCAGGCAGGCGATGTACTGGAACTCGCGGCCGCCCGCTTCGAGGAAGGCGTCGCGCGCTTCCTGGGCGATCTCCTCGAGCGTCTCCAGGCAGTCGGAGGTGAAGCCGGGGCACATCACGTCGACGCGGCCGACACCCTGCGCCGCCAGCTCGCGCAGGGTCGGTTCGGTGTAGGGCTCGAGCCAGCGCGCCTTGCCGAACCGGCTCTGGAAGGTCACCAGCATCTGCTCGCGCGTCAGGCCCAGGCGCTCGCCGAGCAGCCGCGCCGTCTTGTGGCACTGGCAGTGGTAGGGGTCGCCGAGCTCGAGCGAGCGGTGCGGCACGCCGTGGAAGCTCAGCACGAGCCGGTCGCCGCGGCCATGCGTCTGCCAGTGCCCACGCACCGTGTGGGCCAGCGCATCGATGTAGCCCGCGTCGTCGTGATACTCGTTGACGAAGCGGAACTCCGGGGTGCGGCGCGCCGCCAGCGACCACTGCATGACGGCGTCCGAGACGCTTGCCGTGGTGGCTGCCGCGTACTGCGGGTACAGCGGCAGCACGAGCACGCGCGTCACGCCTTCGGCGCGCAGTTCATCCAGCACCGAGGCCACCGAAGGCCGGCCGTAGCGCATGGCGTGGCGCACGACGACGCGGTTCCCCCTCTCGCCCAGGTGGCCGTGCAGCAGCGTGGCCTGCCTTGCCGTCCAGACCGCCAGCGGCGAGCCCTCGGCGCTCCATATGCTGGCGTACTTCGCTGCCGACTTCGCGGGCCGCGTGCGCAGGATGATGCCGTGCAGGATGGGCCACCAGACCAGCCGCGGGATCTCGACGACCCTCGGGTCGCCCAGGAACTCCGCCAGGTAGCGACGCAGGGCCGCGGGCGTGGGCTCGTCGGGCGTTCCGAGATTCACGAGGAGCACGGCCGTGCGCGCTGCAGTGCCGTGGCGGTAACCCGGTTCGGGGCGGAAGGTCATGAGGTGCTTGGGTGGGAAGGCCGTCGATTATCGCGGCGCCGAGTGCCTGTCGCGACCCCGGGGGCGCTGCGGCCGCCGGGGCTCTCAGGGTGTCGCCTGCGCACTGGCCAGCGCCAGTGCGTTCTGCGGCAGCGGGCGATCGACCGGTCTGGTCCGGCAGGCCGCGAATCCGGCCGCGCGCGCGTCCTTGGTCAAGGCGGCCAGATCCTCGTCGGTGCACGGCACCGCCGGCACCTGGACCACGACGCCGGCGCGCCAGGGGACCTTCTCGACGAAGAGCAACGAGCTGATGCGGTCGTCGACGACGCAGCGCACGCGCATGGCTCAATTGCCTCGGCGCCGGCCCGTCGAGCCGGGCTCGGTGTCGGCGAATCGCAACACCTCGAACTGCACGCTGGCTGAACTTGGATCGGTTGGCGGGGCACCCAGGCCGATGGTGCCGCTGCCGTGCAGCGTGCAACTGCCCCGCCGCAGGCTGACGATCTCGCCGTCGGCGAATCGAACGAACGTGCCGTTGTAGCTGAGGTCGGAGAGCTGGAAGCTGCCGCCGTGCCAGTCGAGACGGGCATGCGCGCGCGACACCCGCGAGTCGTCGACACGGAAGGCCGACTGCGGCCCCCGACCCAGCACCACGGGCATCTGGCCCGCGTCGCACAGCCGGTCGATCGGCCCCCAGGTCAGGCGCAATGCGTCGGGCTCGTGGCTGTCGGTCGGCTCACCGGCGAACTGCGTCACCGGTGCGTCGCCGCCGCCCCGCCGGCCGCCGAGCACGTGCACCTGCACGGGTTCGGCACGGCCTCGCAGCGCGATCCTGTCGAGATTGCGCAGGCGCGCACGCATCGTGGCCGGCAGGCCGGCGTGGACCTCCGAGGTGATCAGTGTCTCGTTGTCGCCCGCGTGGTCGAGCAGCCGGGCGGCCACGTTGACGGCGTCGCCGTAGCAGTCGCCGGCCATCTCGACGACCTCGCCGCGGGCCATGGCCACCTGCAGTCGCAGTGCCTTGAGGCCCGACGAGGCCCCCCGCTGCTGGCCTCGCGAGACCAGCGCATCGAGGGTGTCGTGCATCTGCACCGAGGCTTCGAAGGCCGACAACGAATCTTCGAAGACCGTCATCAGGCCGTCACCGAGCGTCTTGACGACGTGGCCGCCGCACGCACTGACAGTGCGCGCGAGCATGGTCGTGCAGTGCGTGACCACCGACGTCGCCTCGGCGTTGCCGAGCGTCTCGAACAGCGCGGTGCTTCCGCGCAGGTCGGCGAAGAGGACAGTGCGTTCGACGATCCGGGTCATGCGACCGTCAGTTTAGCGGCGCCGCCTGCGCGGCCGCCATGCCCCCGGTCAACCCGGAGCGAATGCGGCAGCGCGCATCCGGCCCATCAAAGATTGTCCAGATACGTCCGCAGCTTGTGCCTTGGCGGCGCAAGCCCGGTCGCATGCGCTGCGCGCCTGCGGCTGCCTTCGGCAGCACGTATCCGGCCCATCAGAGATTGTCCAGATACGTCCGCAGCTTGTGCCTTGGCGGCGCAAGCCCGGTCGCATGCGCTGCGCGCCTGCGGCTGCCTTCGGCAGCACGTATCCGGCCCATCAGAGATTGTCCAGATACGTCCGCAGCTTGTCCGATCTGCTGGGGTGCTTGAGCTTGCGGATCGCCTTGGCCTCGATCTGGCGGATGCGCTCGCGCGTGACGTCGAACTGCTTGCCCACTTCCTCGAGGGTGTGGTCGGTGCTCATCTCGATGCCGAAGCGCATGCGCAGGACCTTCGCTTCGCGCGGGGTCAGGGAGTCGAGGATGTCCTTGACGACGTCGCGCAGGCCCGCCTGCATCGCCGCGTCCACCGGGGCCACGTTGTTGGTGTCCTCGATGAAGTCGCCGAGGTGGCTGTCGTCGTCGTCGCCGATCGGCGTCTCCATGGAGATCGGCTCC
>JBILNT010000301.1:0-3070 GCA_044374875.1 Rubrivivax sp. | reverse complement strand
CGGCGTATCGGCGAAACACCTCGCGGCGCGCGGTGACTCGATCCTCCAGTACGCGCAGTTGGCCACGCCCGATACCCGCGAGAATATTGCTCATCCGGTAGTTGTAGCCGAGCACCTTGTGCTCGTACCAGTCTGCCGGCTCGCGTGCCTGGGTCGAAAGGAAGCGGACTCGCTCTACCAGTTCAGCGTCGTCCGATACCAGCATGCCGCCGCCCGACGTGGTGATGATCTTGTTTCCGTTGAATGAGTAGATGCCAATGCGGCCGATCGAGCCGCTTGGCCGACCCTTGTAGGTCGCCCCGAGCGACTCGGCCGCGTCTTCGACGATCGGCACGCCGTGGTGCGCGCATATTTCAACGATAGGGTCGTAGTCGGCGCTCTGGCCATACAGGTTGACCACAATCACAGCCCGTGGCGTGCGTCCGCCGTGCTGGGCATCCTCGAGCGCACGCTTGAGCGCGCTTGGCGACATATTCCAAGTCTGCGGTTCCGAGTCGATGAATACCGGCTCTGCGCCTTCGTAGAGGATAGGGTTCGCGCTCGCGGCGAAGGTCAGTGACGAGCAGAAAACCTTGTCGCCGCGGCCCACGCCGAGCACCCGAAGCGCCAGGTGCAGTGCGGCGGTGCCCGACGACAGCGCGGCCGCGTGCCCCACGCCGACGTGTTCTGCGAGCTCGCGCTCGAACGCGTTGACGTTTGGGCCGAGCGGCGCGATCCAGTTGCTGCGGAACGCCTCCTCAACGAAGCCCATCTCATGCTCACCAAGGTGGGGCGTCGACAGCAAGATCTGTGAATCGACGTCGCGGCGCCGCAGCAGATCGATCGGTCGGCCGGCGTCGTCGAGGATCGGCAGTTGGTCGACCTTCGCGTCGTTCATCGCCGTTAGAGCACGCGCGGGCGTCGCCGGTGCGCGAAGCGTCACTGGCGATTGCTCTGGCAGCGCCTCGAGACGGTCGGACAGCTCGCGACCAGCCAGCATCAGCCGGCGTAGGTCGCCGTCGGTGACGGTGCGCCGCAGTCGACCCTGGTCGTCGACGAGCAGCAAGATCCCGCAGGCACTTCGGGTCAAGCGCTCCAGAGCATCGCGCAGGGTTGCGTCTGTGCAGACAGAGATGTCTCGGAGTGTGTCGGGGGTCATCGAAGCCTCGCAGGAATGCCGGTCACAGTGCAGCCGTCGGGCAGATCGGTCGTGACGACCGCGCCGGCGCCCACGGTGCAGTCGCGCCCGATCCTCCGGCCCGGCAGTACGATCGAGCCGGCGCCCAGCAGCGTGCGGTCGCCGACGATGACGCCGCCGCCGAGCGTGCAGTTCGGGGCGACGTGGACCGAGTCGCCGAGCCGGCAGTCGTGATCGACGACCGCGCTGTGGTTGACGATCGCCGCCGGCCCGAGGACAGCGGCCGGGGCGATCACCGCGCCCGCGGCGACGAAGCCGCCCTCGCCGAGCCCGGCGAGCGAGGAGACGGTGGCGGCCGGATGCACGACGGTCGCCGCCGTTGCGCCGAGCCGCTGCAGTTCGCGCAGCAGTTCCAGGCGCAGGCGGTTCGGTCCGATGGCGACGTGTACGCGCGCGCCCGGCGCCATCGGCGCGCGGATCGGCGAGCGCACGGTACGACCGAGCCACAGCGGGTCGCCGGCTGGCCGCTCGCGGTCGTCGCGCACCTCAATCGGGTCGGCGAAGCCCGCGGCCAGCAGCGCGTCGAGGACCACCTTCGCGTGGCCGCCGGCGCCCGCGAGCACCAGCGGCGCGCCGGTAGCGGCGGGTACCCCTTCAGTAGGCATTGAGCTTCTCCAGCAGGTCGCGCTCCGCGGGCAGCGTCGCGAGCAACTCGACAATTCGCTCGCCGGCCCGGCCATCGCCCCACGGATTACCCGCGCGCGGGCGCGGGCCGAAGAGTGCCGCGCGGATCGCACCGGCGATCGCGTCACGCCGGGCGGGCACGTCGACAACGTTCGGGCCGCGCTCGCGGCCCCGCTGGCGGTCGCCGACGTTGACCACCGGCAGCCTAAAGGTGGCCGCCTCGATGATCCCGGATGACGAGTTGCCGAGCATCAGGTCGGCCGCCGCCATCCACGA
This sequence comes from Rubrivivax sp., assembly GCA_044374875.1. Taxonomy (GTDB): domain Bacteria; phylum Pseudomonadota; class Gammaproteobacteria; order Burkholderiales; family Burkholderiaceae_C; genus Rubrivivax. The sequence continues at coordinate 993 of JBILNT010000301.1, read as the reverse complement.
CACGAAGCGCGCACGGGGCAGGTGGGTCGCGATCGAGCGTGCGCCCGCGCAGTCGCCGCGCCGCGCAATCGACGCGCGTATCGCGTCGCCGCCGGCATCGGCGTTGGGCAGCAGCACCATCGCCTGCACGCCAGTGTCGTCGAGCGCGTCGAGCAGCGCATCTGCTTGCTCGCCGGCCTCGCCCATCTGCTGCACGACCGGATGGAACACGGCGAGCGCCACTGGACGAGAGGCGTCCAGGCCGGCCTCGCGGCACAGCCTCGCGCGGTCTATGCAGGCCAGCGAGGCGAGGCCGTCGAGGCCGGGCGCGCCGGTGACGAAGACGCGGTCGGCGCGCTCGCCCATGCGCACCAGCCGCTGCCGGGCGCACTCGGTCGCCGCGAAGTGCCAGTGCGCGAGCTTGGAGATCGCGTGGCGCAGCGACTCGTCGATCGTGCCCGAGCGCTCGCCTCCGTGCAGGTGCGCAACCGGCAGGTTCAGGTGCACCGCGGCGATCGCGGCCGCGAGCATCTCACCGCGGTCGCCAAGCAGCAGCAGCACGTCGGGCGGGTCGTGGGCGAGCTCGCGCGCCAGGGCCGCGAGCAGCGTGCCCACCGACTCGGCCATGTGCAGGCCGTCGCTGCGCGACATGTCGACCGGGATCCGCGCCCGGATCGGCAACCTGCTCGCCTCGACCTCGGCGACCGTCGAGCCGAAGCGCGGCTCGAGGTGCATGCCGGTGACTACGAGCTCGACCGACAGCCGGCGATCGGCGTGCGCGCGCTCGAGCGTCGAGCGCATCAGGCCGAAGTCGGCGCGGGTGCCGGTCAGGTAGCAGACGCGCCGGGTCATTCCAGGGCGTCCCGGTCCAGCAACTGCCCGGCCTCGACTGCGCGTGCGAGGCTCCGACCGACTAGGGCGTCGAGCTCGGCAGGCGGGATGCCGGTGCCCGGCCGCATGGTGGTCAGGTCAGCGGCGGCGAGCACGGTGCCGGCCGGCAGTGCGCGCGCGGTC
>JBILNT010000135.1:0-10368 GCA_044374875.1 Rubrivivax sp. | reverse complement strand
GCTGTCCGCGATGGCCGAGTACAGGCCGGTGATCATGTCGGTGCCTGCGGGGCCCGAGGTGCCGATGCACACGCCGATGTTGCCGGCCCGGGCGCGGGTGTAGCCCTCGGCCATGTGCGAGGCGCCCTCGACGTGGCGCGCCAGCACGTGCGCGATGCTCTGGCGCTCGCGCAGCGCGGCGTACAGCGGGTTGATCGCGGCACCGGGAACGCCGAAGGCGTTGGTCACGCCTTCCTTCTCCATCACCAGCACGGCGGCCATCGCGGCCTTCATCTTTGCCATCGGGAGTCTCCTGGAAGTTGCAGAGGCAAACGCTTGTTCGGGCGGGGAACGACTGGAGCGAATGCTCGGGCCGCCGGGCCGAAGGCGGAAGTCGCAGGGGGGCGATATCAGCTATTCCTTGTGGGAATGGCCAACGCTGGGCATGATGCGGACATGCTCGCTGCACCCAGAACGATCGCGCTGCTGGCGACGCTGGCCGGGCTGGTGGCCTGCAGCGTGGCCGCTCCCGGCGGTGGAACCTCACCGATGCCGCCCTCGCTGCCGCCGACCGGCACCCTGGAGGCTGCGGTGGCCGCCGCGAAGGCCGACGCGGCGGGGCGCTCGGGCGTGGCGCCCGAGGCCATCGCGGTGGATCTGGCGCAGGCCGTCACCTGGCGCGACGGCAGCCTCGGGTGCCCGCAGCCGGGCGTGATGTACACGATGGCCCTGGTGCCCGGCTGGCGCGTGGTGCTGCGGGCAGGCGGCAGCCGGCTCGACTACCACCTGTCGCGGCGCGGCCAGATCGTGCTGTGCCCGGCCGGGCGCTCGCAGGATCCGCTGGCAGCAGATCGCTGAGCCCGGCCACCGTCGGTATCGACACCGCCCATGGACACCGTCGACGGCATCCGCCTGTTCATCCGGGTGGTCGAGACCGGCAGCTTCAGCAAGGCCGCCGCCGATCTCGGCCTCACGCAGCCCACCGCCACCAAGCACGTCGCGGCGCTCGAGCAGCGCCTGGGCGCGCGGCTGTTCCACCGCAGCACGCGCGGCGTCACGCCCACCGAGGTGGGCTCGGCCTACTACGACAAGTGCAAGCTCATCGCGCGCGAACTCGAGGAGGCCGACAGCATCGCCGCGCTGCTGCAGTCACGGGTGCGCGGCACGCTGCGCATCAGCAGTTCGGTGGCCTTCGGACGTCGCGTGATGACGCCGCTGGTGATCGACTTCATGCGCCTGCATCCCGAACTGCAGCTCGACCTCGGCTTCGAGGACCGCTACGTCAACCTCGTCGAGCAGGGCATCGACCTGGCCGTGCGCATGGGGCGGCTGGCGGATTCGGCGCTCGGTGCGCGCTACCTGGGCATCAACCCGTGGGTGCTGGTGGCATCGCGCGATTACCTCGAGGAAGCCGGGACCCCGTCGCTGCCTGAGGAACTGGCGGCACACCGCGCGCTGATCTACAGCAGCGTGATGGGCGACGAACGCTGGCATTTCACCGGCCCGGAGGGCGCGAGCGTGGCCGTGCCGGTGCGCGGGCCGCTGCGCAGCAACAACCTGTCCGCGCTGCTGTCGGCAGCGCGCGCCGGTCTCGGCGTGGCTGCGCTGCCGCGCTACGTGGCGCACGAGTCGCTCGTGCAGGGAGCGGTGCAGCCCTTGCTCGAGCGCTGGAGCCTGCCCTCGCAGGAAATCCACGCCGTGTTCCCTTCGCCCAAGCTGGTGCCCGAGAAGGTGCGACTGCTGTGCGACTTCCTCGCCCAGCGCTTCGGCGAGCGCTGGTGGGAGGGTTCCCCCGCCGCTCAGCCGCCGCGCGCGCAGCGCAAGCCGATGTAGACCACGGCGGTGCCTGCCGGCTTGGACTGTCGGTGGTCGTCGCGCATCTGCGCCGCGCCGTACCACCACGAGCCACCCCGGGTGCGGCGTTCGGCGTCGCCGCTGGCGCCCCGCGGTTCGTCGACCCACTCCCAGGCGTTCGCGCCCATCTCGTGCAGGCCGTTGACGCCGGCCGGCGTGCTGCCGGCGCGGGCGTGGCCCAGGCCCCGGGGCAGGCCCAGCGTGCGCGCCACGGCGCGGCTGGCGGCGGCGGGCCCGCAGTCGTCGAGGCACTGCGCGCCCAGCGCGGTCTCACCCTGCGGGTAGGGATAGGTGCGGCCGCGTACGAAGGGCACCGGCGGCGCCTCGCGCTGTTCGACGTACGCTGCGCGCCCCCACTCGGCATCGGTCGGCAGCCGGCCGCCGGCCCAGCGGCAGAAGGCGGCCGCCTCGTGCCAGGTGACGTGCACCGCGGGCTCGTCGGCTGCAGCCGGCACGCCGAAGGGGGCGCGCCAGGTCCAGCCGGGCTTGCGCGTCCAGCCGGCCTCGTAGGTCTGGCCGCCGCCGGCACGTTCGGCCGCTGTGACGGTGCCGGTGGCGTCGGCGAAGCGGCGGAACTGCGCGATCGTGGTCTCGGTGCGGGCGATGGAGAAGTCGCCGAACCGGACCCAGTCGATGCCGGCCGGGTTGTCGGTCGCGGCGGCGGCCCCGAGGGCGACCGGCGCGAATGCCGCCGCGGCAGCGAGGGCCATGGCCTGCGCGAGGAGAGATGGCTGCATGACGAGATCGTTCCAGACGCCGACGAGGACGACGCGCCGGAGTCTGCCGTGCCGCGCACGACCCTGCAGCCGGCCCGGATGATCGGGGAACGGCCTGTCGCCTGCCACCATACGTTCATCGGGACTTAATTCGAAAACCTGAATTTCTGAATTGATCTTCATGACCACGCTTCCTAGAGTGGCTTTGAAGAGACGCCGGCGCGGGTTCCGCCCCCTTGCCAGCGCTCTTCGGGGATGATGAGCGCGTGGCAGCGCCGGTGCGGTCTTGACGCGAGCCCTTCCCCGAATCCCGAGTCCCACCGGAGGCCACCGTGCCGCTGTCCAATCGCCGCACCCTCACCCAGTACCTGATCGAGCAGCGCCGCCGCTTCCCCGGGGCGAGCGGGCAGCTCAACGCGCTGATCCTCGACGTGGCGCTGGCCTGCAAGGGCATCGCCCGATCGGTGGCGTTCGGCGCCCTCGGCGACCCGGCCACGCGCCATGCCGGCGACGGCGGCGAAGTCAACGTCCAGGGCGAGACGCAGAAGCCGCTGGACGTGGTGAGCAACGAGATCTTCGTGCGCAGCACCGAGTGGTCGGGCAACCTCGCCGGGCAGGCTTCCGAGGAAATGCCCGAGGTGCGGCCGATCCCTGCCGGCTTTCCCCGCGGCAAGTACCTGCTGGTGTTCGACCCCGTCGACGGCAGCAGCAATCTCGACGTCAACGTCTCGGTGGGCAGCATCTTCTCGATCCTGCGCGCCCCGCAGGCGGTGATCGACGGCAAACGCGAGATCACGACGGAAGACTTCCTGCAGCCCGGTGCCGCGCAGGTGGCCGCTGGCTACGCGATCTACGGCCCGGTGACGATGTTCGTGCTGAGCGTGGGCAACGGCGTGGTGGGCTTCACGCTCGACCCCAACCTCGGCGAGTTCAAGCTCACGCACCCCGAGATCCGCGTCCCGGCCGAGACCCACGAGTTCGCCATCAACACCAGCAACAGCCGTTTCTGGGAACCGCCGATCAAGCGCTATGTCGACGAGTGCCTGGCCGGCCGCACCGGGTCGCGGGGCAAGGACTTCAACATGCGCTGGATCGCCAGCATGGTGGCCGAGGCGCACCGCATCCTGATGCGCGGCGGCGTGTTCATGTACCCGCGAGACACCCGCGAGCCCTCCAAGCCGGGCCGGCTGCGCCTGCTCTACGAGGCCAACCCGGTGAGCTTCCTGATCGAGCAGGCCGGCGGCCGCGCGAGCACCGGACGCCAGCCGGTGCTCGGCGTCAAGCCCGCGGAACTGCACCAGCGCATCGGCCTGGTCTTCGGCTCGAGGAGCGAGGTCGAGCGCATCGAGCGCTACCACCACGACCCGGCCACGCGTGACCCGGGCACGCCGCTGTTCGCGGAGCGTTCGCTCTTCAGGAATTGAGGGAGTCCAGGATGCCATCGACACGCCAGCGGGCCGAGCGCCGGGCCGCCCCAAGCCGGCCCGCATCCCCTTGGGGGATCGACCGACGTACCCGTCGGGCGAGGGGCTGACACATGTCTGAACGACACCCCATCGTCGCCATCACGGGTTCCTCCGGTGCCGGCACCAGCTCGGTGACCCGTACCTTCGAGAACATCTTCCGCCGCGAGAACGTGCGTGCGGCCGTCATCGAGGGTGACAGCTTCCACCGCTACGACCGCAAGGAGATGCGCGCGCGCCAGGCCGAGGCCGAGAAGGCGGGCGACAAGCACTTCAGTCACTTCGGGCCCGAGAACAACCTGTTCCCCGAGCTGGAACAGCTGTTCCGCAGCTACAGCGAGAACGGCACCGGGCGGCGGCGCAAGTACCTGCACGACCCGGTGGAGGCCGCCCCCTACGGCCAGGAGCCCGGCACCTTCACGCAGTGGGAGGAACTGCCCGCCGAGACCGACCTGCTGTTCTACGAAGGCCTGCACGGCGCGGTGAAGACACCCGAGGTCGACGTGGCCCGCTACCCCGACCTGCTGATCGGCGTGGTGCCGGTGATCAACCTCGAGTGGATCCAGAAGCTGTGGCGCGACAAGCACGTGCGGGGCTACTCGACCGAGGCCGTGACCGACACCATCCTGCGCCGCATGCCCGACTACGTGCACTACATCGTGCCGCAGTTCGCCCACACGCACGTGAACTTCCAGCGCGTGCCGGTCGTCGACACCAGCAACCCCTTCATCGCGCGCGACATCCCCACCGCGGACGAGAGCATCTGCGTGATCCGCTTCGCCAATCCGAAGGGCATCGACTTCCCCTACCTGCTGTCGATGATCGACAACTCGTGGATGTCGCGGGCCAACACCATCGTCGTGCCCGGCGGGAAGATGGAGCTGGCGATGCAGCTGATCTTCACGCCCTTCATCTGGCGCATGATGGAGCGCCGCAGGCGCGCGCTAGGGGCGCTCTGAAGATGCTGTCGGTCAGCAGATCCGCGGCAGCGGCTCGCCGCTGAGCCAGTCGACGATGCGCGCGCCGCCGAAGCGGGTGCGCATCTGCACGAAGCCGTGCGCGTCGGCCACCACGTCGCCGATGCGCCGGGCGCCTGCGCCCAGCGGGTGGGCGCGCAGCGCGGCCAGCGCGGCGTCGGCCGCTTCTGGCGCCACGATCGCCACCAGCCGACCCTCGCAGGCCACGACCAGCGGGTCCAGGCCCAGCAGTTCGCAGGCGGCGGCCACCTGCGGCGCCACGGGGATGGCCGCTTCCTCCAGCCGCATGCCGCAGCCCGACTGACCGCAGATCTCGTTGAGCGTGGTGGCCAGCCCGCCGCGCGTCGGGTCACGCAGCGTGCGCACCGCGCCCTCGGGCACCGCGTCGAGCAGCGCTTCCACCAGGCCGTGCAGCGCGGCGCTGTCGGAGACGATGCCGCTGGCGAAGCCCAGCGACTCGCGGCACGACAGCACGGCCATTCCGTGGTCACCCACCGTGCCCGAGACCAGCACGGCGTCGCCGGGCCGCGCCAGCGCACCCGACAGCCGGCGACCGGCCGGCACCACCCCCAGCCCGGTGGTGGCGATGAAGACGCCGTCGCCCTTGCCCTTCTCGACCACCTTGGTGTCGCCGGCGACGACCGGCACCCCCGCGGCCCGCGCCGCCCCGGCCATCGAGTCGACGATGCGCGCGAGGTCGGCCAGCGCGAAGCCCTCCTCGATCACGAAGGCGGCCGTGAGGTACAGCGGCCGCGCGCCCATCACTGCGACGTCGTTGATCGTGCCATGCACCGCGAGGCTGCCGATGTCGCCGCCGGGAAAGAACAGCGGCGAGATCACGTGGGCGTCGGTGGCCAGCACGAGACGCTGCCCCGGCGGCACCTCGAGCAGCGCGCCGTCGTCGCCCTGCCGCAGCCACTCGTTGTCGAAGGCGCGCGCGAACAGCTCCTCGACCAGCTGGGCGGTGGCCCGCCCGCCGGCGCCGTGGTTCATGTCGATGCGGCCCTGCCGGCGGTCCAGCGGCCGCACGTGGCCGGCACGGGCGGTCATCGGGTGCGCCTCATGCCGGGCCGCCCGCGGTCTCGCGCCAGCGCCCGTAGGCGTAGTGCGCCGCGCACGCGCCCTCGCTGGACACCATGCACGAACCCATCGGGTTCTCGGGCGTGCAGACGGTCGCGAAGAGCTTGCAGTCGCGGGGCTCGCGCAGACCGCGCAGGATGGGCCCGCACTCGCACTGGCGGTGATCGGGCACCGCGCGGTACGCCAGGCCGAAGCGCTTCTCGGCGTCGAAGGCGGCGTAGCGCTCGCGCAGCCGCAGCGCGCTGGCGGGCACCTCGCCCAGGCCGCGCCACTCGAAGCGCTCGCGAGGCTCGAAGACCTCGGCCGTCACCGCCTGCGCGGTGCGGTTGCCCACCGGCGTGACGGCGCGGGTGTACTGGTTCTCCACCTCGGCGCGGCCTTCGTTGACCTGGCGCAACAGCATCAGGATGGCCTGCATCACGTCAAGCGGCTCGAAGCCGGCGATCACCACCGGCTTGGCGTACGCCTGCGCGAAGGGTTCGTAGGGCGCCGAGCCGATCACCACGCTGACGTGCGCCGGGCCGACGAAGCCGTCGATCGGCACGGCCTCGCGCGCATCGGCGGCGGCCAGCAGGTGGGTGATGGCGGCCGGCGTCAGCACGTGGCAGCCCAGGACGCTGAAGTTCGCCAGCCCTTCGGCCTTGGCCTGCAGGACGGCCAGCGCAGTCGGCGGCGTGGTGGTCTCGAAGCCGATGGCGAACAGCACCACCTCGCGCCCGGGGTGGGCGCGGGCCAGCGCCAGCGCATCGGCCGCCGAGTAGACGACGCGCACGTCGCCGCCCCGGGCGCGGGCGCGCGTCAGCGACAGGCCGCCGCTGGCCGGCACGCGCAGGGTGTCGCCGTAGGTGCAGACGATGGCGCCGTGCTCGAGCGCGAGCGCGATCGCCTGGTCGATGCGGCCGACGGGCAGCACGCACACCGGGCAGCCCGGCCCGTGGATCATGCGCAGCTGCGGCGGCAGCAGCGACGGGATGCCGTAGCGCGCCAGCGCGTGCGTGTGGCCGCCGCAGAACTCCATGAAGGCGTAGCGGCGCCCCGGCAGCACTTCCGCGGCGATGCGGCGCGCCAGCGCGCGTGCCACGGCGGCGTCGCGGAACTCGTCGACGTATCTCACGGCGTGCCCTGCGCCGCGTCGGCTGCCGCCATCTGTGCGAACAGCTGCAGCGTGGCCTCGGCCTCCGCCGGGTCCACGAGGCCGATGGCGTGGCCGACGTGCACGATCACGTAGTCGCCCACGCGGGCCTCGGGCACCAGCAGCGTGCTCACCTGCTTGCGTACCCCGCCGAGGTCGACGGTGGCGTCGGCTTCGCCTTCCAGCGCGACGATGCGCGCCGGCAGCGCTAGGCACATGGCGCAGCCTCCAGCTCGCGGCTGACGGGGTCGGTGGCCAGCGCGCGCGCCGCCACCCAGGCCTGCCCGACCGCCAGGCCGGCGTCGCCGCAGGGCAGTTCCCGGGCCCGCAGTGCCGTCAGGCCGTGTGCGGCGAGGCCGCGCTCGACGCGGGCCGACAGCACCCGGTTGACGAAGCATCCGCCGGCCAGCGCCAGCTGCCGGCACCCGGCCTGGGCGGCGGCACGGGCCGCGGCCGCGACCAGCGCGTCGCCCAGGCTGCGATGGAACAGCGCCGCGCCTTCAGCGGTTCGGTCAGCCTCGGCCAGCTCGAGCAGCCGGCGCATCAGCGGACGGTGGTCGATCACGCCGGCGCGCACCGGCAGCGGCATCGACTCGCCCTCTGCATGCTCGCCGGCGGCCAGCGCTTCGAGGGCCACGGCGGCCTGCGCCTCGTGCTCCTGGCGCAGCGACACGCCGAGCATGCCGGCCGCGGCGTCGAACCAGCGCCCGGCGGCACTCGAGGGCGGGCAGTTCAGGCCCTTGAGCAGCATCTCGGCCACGCCTTCGGCGGGCGCGGCGCCCACCTTCGGGGCGAAGCGGCTCGCGATCTCGTCGCGGCGGCCCAGCGCGTGCAGCGCGGCGGCCGCCATGCGCCAGGGCTCGACGGCGGCGCGGTCGCCGCCCGGCAGCGCCAGCGGCATCAGGTGGCCCACCCGCTGCCACCCCGAGGCGTCGACGACGAGCACCTCGCCGCCCCAGGTGCGGCCGTCGATGCCCAGCCCCACCCCGTCGAGTGCGAGGCCGACCACGGGGCCGTCCACGCCGTGCTCGGCCATCACCGCAGCCACGTGGGCGTGGTGGTGCTGCACCTCGAAGGCACGCGTGCCCAGCCGCGTGGCCAGCGCCTTCGCCAGCCGCGTGCTGAAGAAGTCGGGGTGCAGGTCGTGCGCGACGGCATCGACGCGGCCGCCGGCCCGCGCCAGCAGGGCCTCGCACGAGGCGGCCAGCGCATCGCAGGCCGCCGGTGTCGACAGGTCGCCGTGCTCGGCCGAGAGCTCCCAGCGGCCGTCGCGCCACAGCGCGGCGCGGCTCTTGAGCCAGGCGCCTGTGGCCAGCACGGTGGTCACCGGGCGACCCTCCGTGCCGTGCACGCCGGGATGAGCGCCCGGGAGCGGCCCTGCGCCGTCATGCCTCAGCCCCCGTGGTCGCGAAGTCCAGCAGCCACTCGACCCAGGCGTCCATCCCCGCGCCGGTGCGCGAGGAGACCAGCAGCACCTCGATCGCGGGGTTCACGCGGCGCAGGTCGGCGACGCAGCGCGCGACGTCGAAGTCGACGTGGGGCAGCAGGTCGGTCTTGTGGACCACCGCCAGGCGCGCGGCGGCGAACAGGTCAGGGTACTTCAGCGGCTTGTCGTCGCCCTCGGTCACCGAGAGGATCGCCACCTTCGCGGCCTCGCCGAGGTCCCACATCGCCGGGCAGACGAGGTTGCCGACGTTCTCGATGAAGAGCAGCTTCGGCAGGCCGGGTTCGTCGTGCGCATGGGTGTGCCCATCGGCGGCAGGGTGGGGGTGGGCGTGCGAGTGACCGTGCAGCGGCAGCCCGGCGAAGGCCGCGGCCACCATCGGTGCGTCGAGGTGGCAGCCCTTGCCGGTGTTGACCTGGATCGCCGGCGCGCCGGTGGCGCGGATGCGGTCGGCGTCGCGCGAGGTCTGCTGGTCGCCCTCGATCACGGCCAGCGGCAGCCCCGGGTGGGCCGCGCGCAGCCGTTCGATGGTGGCCACGAGCAGCGAGGTCTTGCCCGAGCCGGGGCTGGAGACGAGGTTGAACGCGGTGACGCCGTGGGCGGCGAAGTGCGCCCGGTTGGCCGCGGCGACGCGATCGTTCTCGCCCAGCACGTCCGCTTCGAGGCGGATGGTGCGCTCGGCGCTCATCCCGGGCACCGAGACGCGGGCCGTGCCGGCGCCGAAGTGCAGGTCGCCGGTGCGCGGATCGACCCGCGGCACCGCGGCCGCCGGGGCGCCGGTGTCGGCACAGCCGCAGACGACACACATGGCTTCAGCCCCCCGCCACGATCAGGTCGACGACGCGCAGCGCGTCGCCGCCCTGGCAACTCACCCGCACCCCGCCGCAGCGCGGACAGGGCTCGGCCCGCGCCTGCACCGCGAAGCTGGCGCCGCAGTCGGCGCAGGCGCCGACACCCGCCGGCTCGTCGATCTCGAACGCTGCGCCTTCCAGGCAGGTGCCGGGCGCCACCGCCTGCAGCGCGAAGCGCAGCGCCGGCACCTCGACGCCCGCGAGCTTGCCGGCCTCCAGGCGCAGCGTGCGCACGTGCGCGAAGCGCTCGTGCGCGGCCGCCTGCTCGACCAGGCGCAGGATGCTGCCGGCCAGGCTCAGTTCGTGCATCGCGGCCGGGCGTCGCATGGCGACGGCAGGGAATGGAACTTCATGCCGTCGATGTTGACGTCCGGCGCCGGCGTCCGATTGACGGAAGTCAAGCTGGCGTGGCGCGGGCCGGCGGCCGCAGGGGAGCGTTTACCCGAGTACCGCGCTCGACCGCGCAGGCGGCGCAACATTCGCCCATGAAGTTCGCCGCATTCGTTCGCTGCGCCGCGGCTGGGGTGGCGGGGGTCGTCCTGGCGGGCTGCGCCGCGCTGGCGCCGCCGTCCGCGCGTCCCGGCCAGACCGAAGCCGAGGTGCTGGCCAGCCTGGGGCGTCCGACCGCCGCATACCCGTTGCCGGCTGGCCGCCGCCTGGAGTTCGCGACCGGCCCCTACGGCCGCACCACCTGGATGGTCGACCTCGACGCCGCCGGCGGCGTGGTGGACGCCCGGCAGGTGCTGACTGAGAGCCTGAGAGTTTTTCTCGCCATCTTGGTAATTGGCATGCAACTGGCTAATCTTTGACCATGAGCGAACCCCAGCACCAAGGCGAGGCGCCGGTCGGCCTGTTCGAGGACCTGCCGGCAG
>JBILNT010000274.1:0-3089 GCA_044374875.1 Rubrivivax sp. | reverse complement strand
GTCACCGTCGTCGCGCGCCGTGCAGGCGATGGCGGCCACGTCGGAGCCGGCCTCGGGCTCGGACAGCGCGAAGGCGGCGATCCACTCGCCGCGTGCCACCCGGGGCAGCACCTCGGCCTGCAGTGGCGGGCTGCCCGCCAGCGTCACCGGGCCGCTGCCAAGGCCCTGCATCGCGAAGGCGAAGTCGGCGAGGCCGTCGTGACGCGCCAGCGTCTCGCGGCAGACCACGAGCGAGCGCGAGTCCAGCGCCGCGCGTGCGCCGCCGTGGGCCGCGGGCACGCAGTGCCGCAGCACGCCGGCCTCGCCCAGCGCGCGAACCAGCGCTCTGCAGGCGGCGTCGGTGTCGCCGTGGTCGCTGCCGGCACACAGCCCGGCAGCGACGGCATCGAGGTCCGCCGCAAGCCGGCGATGCTCGTCGTCGAAGAACGGCAGGTCGAGATGGGCGGTGCGGCTCACCTCAGTTCCCCTCGAACTTCGGCGTCTGTTTCCCGGCGAAGGCCTCGAAGGCGCGACGGAAATCCTGCGTCAGCATGCACAGCGCCTGCGCCTGGGCTTCGCTCTCGATCATCTCCTCGATGCCCATGGCCCACTCCTGGTTGAGCATGGTCTTGGTCACCGTGTGCGCGAACCAAGGCCCGTCGGCGAGCAGCCTGGCCTGCGCCTGCGCGCGCGCCAGCACGTCCTCGCGCGCGTGCAGCGCGTTGAAGAACCCCCAGGCCAGGCCCTCGTCGGCCGTCATCGCGCGGCCGTTGAACAGCAACTCCGCCGCCCTGCCCTGCCCGATCACCCGCGGCAGCAACCCGCAGGCCCCCATGTCCGCGCCCGCCAGCCCCACCCGCGTGAAGAGGAACGCGGTGCGGGCGGCGGGCGTGCCCAGCCGCAGGTCCGAGGCCAGCGCCACCATCGCGCCGGCGCCGGCACAGACGCCGTCGATGGCGGTGACGATGGGCTGCGGCGCACGCTTCATTGCCTTGACGAGATCGCCCGTCATGCGGGTGAAGCGCAGCAGTTCGGGGGTTGGCATCCTCGTCAGCGGCTCGATGATCTCGAAGACGTCGCCGCCCGAGCAGAAGTTGCCACCGGCCCCGACGATCACCACGGCCCGCACGTCGCTGGCCTGCGCGAGGCCGCGGAACAGGTCGCGCAGCTCGGCGTAGCTCTCGAAGGTCAGCGGGTTCTTCTTCTCCGGCCTCTCGAGCGTGATGGTGGCCACGCGGCCGTCGTCGCTGCAGTGCCACCCGAAGTGGCGGGCGGGATAGTCCTTGAACGGGCGCAGGTCGTCGCGCATGGGTTTTCCTTCAGGCACCGAGCGAACGGCGCAGGTTGGTCTCGTACTGGCTGCGACCGGAGACGTACTGCGGCGGCCACGCGACGGCGTCGTGGCCGATCCGCGCCGCCTCGTGCAGCGTCCACGCCGGGTCGGCGAGGTGGGGCCGCGCCACGGCGCACAGGTCGGCGCGGCCGGCGGCGATCACCATGTTGACGTGGTCGGCCTCGAAGATCGAGCCCACGGCCACGGTGGGGATGCCGACCTCGTTGCGGACGCGGTCGGCGAAGGGCGTCTGCCACATGCGGCCGTAGACCGGCTTCTGGTCGGCCACGACCTGTCCCGACGAGCAGTCGATGATGTCGGCGCCGGCGGCCTTGAAGAGGCGCGCGATCGCCACCGCGTCGTCGGCCGTGTTGCCGCCGGGAGCCCAGTCGTGGCACGACAGGCGCACCGAGATCGGCCGGTCCGCGGGCCACACGGCGCGCAGCGCGGCGAAGACCTCGAGGGGGAAGCGGGCGCGGTTCCCGAGGCTGCCGCCCCACTCGTCGCTGCGGGTGTTCGTGAGCGGCGACAGGAAGGCCGAGAGCAGGTAGCCGTGCGCGCAGTGCAGCTCCAGGATGTCGAAGCCTGCCTCGGCGCCGCGCCGGGCCGCCGCCGCGAAATCGGCGATCACGCGCTGCATGTCGTCGCGCGTCATGGCGCGCGGCACCGGCGAATGCGGCAGGTAGGGGATGGGCGAGGCCGAGATCAACGGCCAGCCGCCCTCGGCCAGCGGCTCGTCCATGCCGCCGCCCCAGGGCGTGCAGGTCGAACCCTTGCGCCCCGCGTGCCCGAGCTGCAGCCCCATCTTCGCGCCGGAGTTCGCATGCACGAAGCCGACGATGCGGGCCCAGGCCTCGCCCTGGGCATCGTTCCACAGCCCGGCGCAGCCCGGCGTGATGCGCGCATCCGGCGACGGGCAGGTCATCTCGGTGTAGACGAGCCCTGCCCCGCCGAGCGCGCGCGCCCCGAAGTGGACGAGGTGGAAGTCGCCGGGCATGCCGTCGACGGCCGAGTACATCGCCATGGGCGAGACCACCACCCGGTTGGGCACCTTCATGCCACGCAACTGCCACGGCGTGAACATCGGGCTCGGCGGCCGCTGGTCGTCGCGCACCTCGAGCCCGGCGCGGCGCGCGAACCAGCGTTCGTAGCCTTCCAGCCAGCCGGCGTCGCGCAGGCGCAGGTTCTCGTGGCTGATGCGCTGGCTGCGCGTGAGCATCGAGTACATGAACTGCTCGGGCTCGAGCTGGTCGCAGTAGCGCGTGCCGACGACCTCGAACCATTCCATCGCGTTCCAGGCGGCGTTCTGCAGGCGCAGCTCGTCGATCTCGCGCACCGCCTGGTACTTCTCCAGCACCTCGGGGATGTGGGCCGGGGTGTCGCCGTGGTCGCGGAACAGCCGCGTGAGCTCGATCGCGTCCTCCAGGGCCAGCTTGGTGCCCGAGCCGATGGCGAAGTGCGCCGTGTGCACCGCGTCGCCCATCAGCACGACATGGCTGCGACCGTTGAAGGTGTGCCACTGGCGGCAGCGCACGCGCTGGAAGTTCAGCCACGCCGAGCCGCGCAGGTGGCGCGCGTTGCTCAGCAGCGGGTGGCCCTGCAGCGAGCCGGCGAAGAGCTTCTCGCAGAAGGCGATCGACTCCTCGGTGTCCGCCTGGTCGAGGCCGTGGGCCTTCCAGACGTGCTCGGGCGTCTCGACGATGAAGGTCGTGGTCTTGTCGTCGAACTTGTAGACGTGGGCCTGGAACCAGCCGTGCCCGGTCTTCTCGAAGAGGAA
>JBILNT010000017.1:0-35174 GCA_044374875.1 Rubrivivax sp. | reverse complement strand
TGGCACTTCACGCGCCGGCGACTCGCTTCGCGGCGCTTGCATCGCCGTGTCAGCCGCGCGAAGCACAGCCGGCGGCGCAAATCAAATGCCTCTCGGGCTCTGACACGATCTGTCCCGAGCAGCGAAATGCCGTCATGGCGCGCATTCGCTCGAAGGACCCTCAGCCCGAGCTGGTCGTCAGACGAATGCTGCACGCGCTCGGCTACCGGTACCTTCTGCACTATCGTCGACTTCCAGGTACGCCAGACCTGGCATTCCCGGCGCGACGCAAAGTCGTCTTCGTCCACGGATGCTTCCGGCACGGTGATGGCGGCGTGCGAGTGATCTACGTCCACCGGGTCAACGACGAGGTGGTGCCGCTGGTGTGGTGTACGCCAAGGCCGCGCGCGTGAACGTCCGGCCGAAAGACATCAAGCGGAGCTGATGGCATGAAGACTTTGAAGAAGCTCGATGTCGCGAAGGTGGCCGCCGCCATCGAGGCCGACGCTGGCCAGGCCCTGCCCGGCCTGCGCAAGTCACTGGCCGAAGCCAAGGCCGGCGTCGCGGCGCGCGTGCATCAGCCAGCGCAGATGGCAATGCGGCGCCGCGGCCGGCCGGTGGGCAGCGTCGCCAAAGTGACGTAGGAGCCGGCGAAGTCGCGCCTCGACCCGGACGTTCTCGCCGCATAGCGCGCGACCGGCGACGCCCGGCAGACCCGAATCAACGACATGCTGCGCGCTTCGCTGACGCTGGCGGGGCGCATCAAGCCGCTGGTCCAGGCGTCAACGGCGTCATCGGCACGATCTCGGCCCGCGTCGGGCAAGTGGTGTGTTGCAGATGTGACCGGACGCTGCGGCTAGGCCAGGCAGGTGCGGTTCTTCCCCGACCGCTTGGCCTCGTAGAGGGCCTCGTCCGCACGTTCAAGCGCCGCCTCCAGCGTCTCGCCGTCGCGCCAGCCGGTCACGCCCGCGGAAAACGTGACGAAGACCTCCTGTTCGCCGTGCATGAACAGGGCCGCGGTGAGGCCGCGCTGCAGCCGCGTGAGCGCCTGCCGGGCTTCCTGCGCATCGGTGGCCGGCAGCAGCACGACGAACTCCTCGCCGCCGAAGCGCGCGAGGTGGTCGGTCGGGCGCAGGCGCTCGCGCACGGCGGCGGCCAGGCTCTTCAGTGCGGCGTCGCCGGCAGCGTGGCCCAGCGTGTCGTTCAGGCGCTTGAAGTTGTCGATGTCGATCAGCCCCAACGCCAGCGGCGCCGGTGCGCCGCCGCCTTCGATCTGGCGCGCGCGCACCGCGAGCTCCTGCTCGAAGGCCCGCTGCAGGCCCCGGCGGTTGGCCACCTGGGTCAGCGCGTCGGTCGAGACTTCGTCGGAGAGCCGTCGAAGTTCGGCCTCCAGCGCACGCACCCGCGACTCGAGCTCGCCTGCCCGGGCGTGCTCCTCGGTCAGTCGGCCCTGGGCCTGGCGCACCAGGCGCTGGACGGCGCGGCTGTCGTCGAGCATCTCGCGCACCACGCCGGCCAGGCTCTCGAGCGAGTCCGCCCGCGCGATCGCGTCGGCGTGACGGCCGACGCTCTCCTCGAAGCGTCCGGTGTGCTCGCCGAGTTCACCGATCTCGCTGAGCATGCGGTGGATGAGCTCCTTGAGCGCCTCGCGCGCCGCGTTGCGCTCGGCCCGGACCTGGCGCTGACGCTCGCGCGTCTCCTCGAGGATCCGCGCCGCCGCCTTGACGCCACGCGCACTGGTGCCGTCACCCAGCCTGGAGGCGAGGTTCTCGCACTGTCCACGCGCCCAGCTGTCGTCCTCGGCCAGCTCGACGAGGCCGGCGCTCAATTCGCGGCACAGGCTGCCCAGGTCTTCGACAAGCTGGTGGCGATGCCCCAGCCAGCGCTGCGCTTCGACGCACAGCAGCGCCACCTCCTCAACCAGCGCCGGCGCGCAGCCTTCGCGGGTGACACGCCCGGCGAGCAAGCCGAGCCGGTCGGCCAGTTCGCGGGCGCGGGCCTCGGGTGCACCCAGCGCCGAGCGCACCGTCTCTTCGAGCGAGGCCACCAGCGGTGGCCAGTCGGCTGGCGCCGGGGCGGGCACCGCCGCTGCATCGGCGGCGCCGACCGCCGGGGCCGGGGCATCTGGATCGAGATCGGGATCGGGATCGGGAGCATCGCCCTCCGCCGCCGGCAGCGGCGTGTCGCCTTCCCAGGCCGACAGCAGCCCGGCCAGTCGCTGTTGCAGGCGCGAGGGGTCGCTGCGGTTGCGGTCGAACAGCCGGTGCAGGCTTTCCTTGCGACGCGCCAGGGTCCATTCGCGGCCACCCCGCTCGAGGCCTTGCGCCACGCGCTCGACCAGCACGGACCAGTCCTTGCCGGGGACCGGCTCCACGGCGTCGAGCCAGCTGCCCACCGCGTCCCAGCGGCCCTGCATCAGCTGGCGAACAAGCTCGTCGCGCCGTCCCTCGTCGTCAGCGGCCACGCGCGACGCCAGCCGCGCCAGCACCGGGCGGGCGCGCTCGGGCAGGAGCACCGACGCTTCGCCGGCTTCATCGGCATAGGCACGGGCGAAGTTCTCGGGGGTCGGCTCCAGCCGCTCGGCGGCCAGACGGCGCAACGCGCCCTTGGCCAGCCGCGCCGGTGCCGCCTCGTTCGAGCCGCCTTGCGCGCCGCTCATCGGTCAGTGCACGCGGTGCGCGCCGGAACGCGCTGCCCCGGCGCCGAAGTCGGCACCGCCGAGCCGGCCGATCCAGGGCGCGCGCCGCGCCAGCACGGTGTGCTCGTGCCAGCGCACCAGCTCGTCGGCGGGCATCGGCCGCCCGAACAGGTAGCCCTGCATGATGCCGCAGCCCAGGCGATAGAGATGCTCCATCTGCTCAGGCTTCTCCACGCCCTCGGCGATCACGCGATGCCCCAGCGTGCGCGCCATCTCGATGATCAGCCGGACCACCGCCTCGCACTGCGGCCGCCGGCCGAGGTCGCGCACGAAGTCGATGTCGATCTTCAGCTCGGAGATGGGCAGCGTGGTCAGGTAGGCCAGCGACGAGTAACCCTTGCCGAAGTCGTCGATCGCGACCTCGACGCCGATCTGGTTGAGGCTGTGCAGGCAGGGGATGACGCTCTGCAGGTCCTTCATCATCTCCTCCTCGGTGATCTCGAGGGAGATCAGGCGCTGCGGCACGCCGTGCGCCACGGCGCTGGCACGGATCTGCTCGACGAGGTCGGTGCGGCGGAACAGCCGTCCGGGCAGGTTGACCGCGATGGCGTCGTCGAACCCGAAGCCGAGCTGCCACTCGCGCGACTGCCGGGCCGCCTCGCGCAGTGCCCACTCGGACATCGGCAGGATCAGGCCGGTCTCCTCGGCCAGCGGGATGAAGTCGCCCGGCGAGACGAGCTTGCCGCCGCGACGCCAGCGCATCAGCGCCTCGACGCCGACCATGCGGTGGGCGCGCACGTCGACCTTCGGCTGGTAGAAGAGCACCAGTTCCTCGCGCTCGATCGCCTTGTGCAGCGCCGTCTCCAGCTCGAGCTTCTCGCGACCGCCACCGGCCAGTTGCGGGCCGAACACCGCCGCCGCGTTCTTGCCCTGGGCCTTGACCGAGTACATCGCGACGTCGGAGTTGCGCAGCAGGTCGGGCACCGTCTGGCCGTCGCGCGGGTAGAGCGCCACGCCGACGCTGGCGGTGACGAAGACGTCCTGGCCGTCGACCTGCAGCGGCGCGCGCATCACGTCGAGGATGCGCTGGCTGACGCGCTCGGCGTCGCGCTCGTCCGAGATCTCGGGCAGCAGGGCGACGAACTCGTCCCCGCCGAGCCGGCCCACCGCCTCGAGCGCGCGGTGCGAGCGCGTGCCGGCGCTCTCGATGGCGCCCTCGGTGATCTGGTCGCTGTGCCGCACGCAGGCGCGCAGCCGTCGCGCCACCTCGACGAGCACCTGGTCGCCCTCGGCGTGGCCGTAGCCGTCGTTGATCTTCTTGAAGTTGTCGAGGTCGATCAGCAGCAGCGCGAACGGGTGCTGGAGACGGC
Organism: Rubrivivax sp.; assembly: GCA_044374875.1. Taxonomy (GTDB): domain Bacteria; phylum Pseudomonadota; class Gammaproteobacteria; order Burkholderiales; family Burkholderiaceae_C; genus Rubrivivax. The sequence continues at coordinate 31,187 of JBILNT010000017.1, read as the reverse complement.
GGGCGTGCTCCAGCGCCATCTCGGCACGCCAGATCAGCTGGCGGCGGTTCGGCAGCTGGGTCAGCGAGTCGAAGTTGGCCAGGTGCTTGATGCGGTCCTCGGCCGTGCGCCGGTCGGTGACGTCCTGGACGATGCCGGTGTAACCGACGTGACGGCCATGCTCGTCGAATTCCGGCTCGGCCTCGAGGTGAAGGATGCGGCGGGAGGACCCGAACACGGTGACCGGCACGTCGCTGGCCAGGGGCGCGCCGTGGCGCACGACGCCGCGCAGGATGCGCAGCAGGCGACGCCGCTCGTCGCCGGGCACCATGCGCAGGAGGCGGCGCAGCGTGACGCGCTCCGCCGGCGCCAGCCCGAGGACGCGCAGGCCTTCGGACGAGATGACCAGCCGCCCCTCCGACCGGTACCAGTCGAAGCTGCCCATGCGCGCCAGGTCCTGGGCACGCGCCAGCTTGGCCTTGCTGCGCTCGAGTTCGAGACGGGTGCGAGAGTCGCGCAGCAGGAAGCGCAGACGCTGCTCCAGCAGCCCCCACTGCGTGGCCTTCACGAAGAAGTCGGTGGCGCCGGCGTGGTAGGCGCGCTGCACCGAGGCGTCGTCGTCCAGGCCGGTGAGCATGAGCACCGGCACGTTCTCGAAACCGGCCAGCGAGCGGACGGCACGGCAGGTGGCGAAGCCGTCGAGGCCAGGCATCTTGGCGTCGAGCACGATCAGGTCGGGCGTCCACTCGGCCAGCAGCTCCAGCGCGGCCTCGCCGCTGCCGACCTCGGTGACCCGGAACCCCCGATCGCGCAGGGCCAGCGAAGTCAGCTGCAGGTTGACCTTGTCGTCGTCGACGAGCATCACCTCCGGCTGGCGGACCGGACCTTCGTCGAGCGGGGTCAGGTGAGACGTCATCGCGAGTGCAGGTTCACGTGCTGAGCATAGCCCGAACGGCCCCGGCCACCCGTGCGGACTCCTCCAGAACGTCGGCGGCGAGGGCCTCGAGCCCCTCGAGCTGCCCGACGCGCACCGCCCGCTCGAGGCGGGCACAGCGCTCGGAGAGCACGAGCGCACCGACGCTCGCCGACGACGACTTGAGCGTGTGCGCGAGCGCGCCGGCGCCGACGACGTCGGCCGCCGCCATGCGGTCGCGCAGCTGGACCTGCGTGTCCTCGAGCGACACCTCGAAGGTGCTCATCACGCGACGCAGCACGTCGTGGCGGCCGTCGGGGTCGAGTTCGCGCAGCCGGGACAGCGCTGCGGCGTCGAGCACGTCGTGCGCGTCGGGCGCGTCGGGCGCGTCGGGGACTTCGGCAGTCGGGGCGGGTGTCACGGCGACGTCGATGGACAGGTCGTGCATGGCGCGCTTCGAGGCGACCGCACCGGGGCGCGGAGGATCGTCTTCACCCCGGGTGGCGCCGATACCGGGATGCAGGCAAGGATGCCCGGCTGCAAGACTACACGCCGGCGGGGCGACCGTCGCCGCCGCAGCACCCGTGCGATGCGCAGTTTTGCATGTCCTGGGCACCGGCAAGCGGCCGGGAGAGGGTAGCGGACGCCTCGGCGCGGGCTCCGGGTGCGTGGCCGTCGTGCGCCGCTCCTTAGAATGCGCCGCCATGCGCAGCGCCACCAACGGGCGACGACGAACCGCCAGCCGCCTCGGGCCTTGCCAGCGCGTGCGGTGGCCGGCGGCCGTCGGCACCGCGGCCGGCACCGTCGCACTGCCCGCCTGGGCGGCTGCCGATCCCGGCCCGGGCCTCGGGCCCTGGCTCCTGGGCTGCGTGGCGCTGGTGGTCGTGGCGGCGGCCGGCTATGCGGTGGGCGCCTCCCGCGCGGAGAGGCAGCTCGCAGCCGTCTCGCGCCTGGCGCGCAGCGAGGCCCGCACCGCCCTGCAACTGATCGACGGCTGGCACTGGCAGACCGACGGCACGCACGTGCTTCGCCGGCTGGACCCACCCGCCGTGCACGCCGACGGGACCCCGCCGGCTGCTGCGGGCGTGCCGCTGTGGCAGTGCTTCGAGGCGGTGGCCGGCGTCGGGGTGGCCGGCCTGCAGGCCCGGCTCGAGTCGCAGTCGGCGTTCGTCGACCTGCGCGCGCGCGCGGCCGACGGCAGCCTCTGGCTGCTGCGCGGCACCCCGCGGATCGACGAGGCGGGGCACTTCGCCGGGCACAGCGGCGTCGCGAGGTTGCTCGCCGAAGACGACGCCAGGCGCCTCGAGCAGGCCGCATTCGCCACGCTGATCTCGGCGCAGGCCGGCCCGGCGCTGCTGCTGGCCCGCCCAGCGGGCGATGGCCGCTGGCGCATCGTGGTGGCCAACGACGCCGGCGCCGACCTGCTGGACGCGCGCGCCGGCGAGGGCCGGGGTGATGCGCTGGCCGCGGTGCTTCCTCCACCGGTGCGCGACGGCCTGGACAAGGCGGGGCCCGGGGACGACGCGCCGATGGAGATCGAGGGCTGGCGGCTCGCCGCGCTGCCGCGGCCTGCGGGCGCCGGCCAGGCAGCGATCGCCTGGCGACCGGCAGCCGGCGGCTCCGGCAGCGGCACCGAGCCCGGCGACACCGAGTCCTTCACCTACACCGTGTCGCACGACCTGCGGGCGCCGATCCGCGTCGTCGAGGGGTTCACGCGCATCGTCAAGGAGGACTACGGGCGGCTGCTGGACCGCGTCGGCAACGACCACCTGGACCGTGTGCTCGGCGCAGCGGCGCGGATGAACCTGATGATCGACGCGATGCTCGGCCTGGCGCGCTTGTCCTCGCAACCGCTCGCCCACCAGCCGGTCAACCTCTCCCAGCTCGCGGGCTACGTCGTCGACGACCTGCGGCGGCATGCCCCCGAGCGCGATGCCGAGGTCACCATCGAGGCGGGGCTCCAGACCACCGGGGACCCGACGCTGCTGCGGCTCGTGCTGGAGAACCTGCTGGGCAACGCCTGGAAGTACAGCGCGCGCACGGCCCGGGCGCGAATCACCTTCGGCAGCGAGGTGCACGACGGACGCCGGGTCTATGCGGTGCGCGACAACGGCGCCGGATTCGACATGCGATCGGCCGAGCGTCTGTTCGGGCTGTTCCAGCGCCTGCACAGCCAGAGCGACTTCCCGGGCACGGGCGTGGGGCTGGCCTCGACACGGCGCATCGTGCGCCGCCACGGCGGCGAGATCTGGGCCGAAGGTCAGGTCGGCCGCGGCGCGACCTTCTACTTCACGCTCGGGCGCTGAAGCGGGCCGGCGACACCCGCCGCAACCCGACCGTCAGTGCAGGGAGGAACGCGCGAGTTCCTCGACCGCGCCGAGCAGGCGCTCGGCCTGGGCCGCAAGCGCGAGGCCCTGGTCGTGGGCCATGCGGCGCAGGCGGGCCAGCGCATCCTGGCGCGACAGCGCGTGCCTGTGCATCAGCACGCCGACGGCAAGCGGCACCGGGTCGGACAGCAGGTCGGGCAGGCGCGCGGCGTCCGGCGCAGCGGCCGGCCCGGGCGCCGCCACCGCGGGCGCGGCACCGGCACCCTGCTCGCGCACGCGCCGCATCGCCGCATCGACGGCCGGCACGATGCGCGCGACGTCGACGGGCTTGACCAGGTAGTCGATCGCACCCAGGGCGTGCACCTGGGCGATGGTCTTGTCGTCGGCGTAGGCCGACAGGAACATGAACGGCACCCGGCCGACGTCGCGCAGGTACTCGGCGACGTCGAAACCCGACTTGCCCTCCATACGGATGTCCAGCAGCGCCAGGTCGGGACGGTGCTCACGCGCGGCGAGGATCGCGTCGTCGCCGTTGTCGGCGTCGATGACGTCGTAGCCGGCCTGGGCGAGCCCGTGCGTGACCGTGGTCAGCACGAGCCGGTCGTCGTCCACCACGAGGATCCTTCCCTTGGTCATCGTCACCGCAGGCCTGGTCGAGTTCCCGCGCATTGTCTCGCAATCCGCGGCCGCTGCGGGCCCGTCCGCCGGGCGGGTCAGCCGCCCGGCCGCACGCCCGGCGGCCGAAGCTGGATGCGGGCGGACACCACGCCGTCGGCAGCATCGATCTGGAGCGAGGCACTGCGGCGCGGCAGCAGCGAGCGCACCAGCCCGAGACCGGAGACACCGCCGCGCACCCGCGCGAGGTCGAACCCCTCGGGCAGGCGCCCCGGGTTGAGGATCTCGATGGCCACGCCCTCGCCTTCGACGGTCACGGCGCATCGCACCGTGCCCTCGCCGCCGTGCTTGACGGCGTTGGTGAGCAGTTCGTTGACCGTGAGCGCCACCGGGATCGACTCCGCCTCGGGCAGCAGGTGCGACACCTCGGCCGCGGCGTCGAAGCGGATCGCGCGGCCGAAGGTGCGCTGCACCGACTGCGCGATGGCCCCGACGACGCCGGCCACGCGCAGCGGCCCGCCCGAGCCGACCTGCAGGCCGTAGACCTGCGCGATCGCCTTGACCTGGCCGACGGCTTCGTCGAGCAGCGTGGTCAGTTCGGGGTGGCGCAGCGCGTTCTGCTGCAGCAGGCCCGCCACGCCCTGAAGGTTGTTCTTGATCCGGTGATGCACCTCGCGCACGAGCAATTCGCGCTGCGCGATCGCATCCTGCAGCCTCGCGGCCTCGGCCACGCGCTGCTCGGTGACGTCGCTGGCCACCAGCAGCAGCTGCGCGCCTTCGGCGCCCATCGCGGCCAGCGGCACGATGCGCGTGTCCCAGCAACGCGCGGCCTCCGCGCCGGCCGAGGCGTCGTCGGTCAGCTCGTGGCGCAGCACCTCGCCGCGGTCGCCCGCCTCGCGCAGCCACGCCGCGAGCAACGCGGCCCGCGGCGGTGCCAGGCACTCGGCCGGCGTGCGGCCCCGCACATCCTCGACGGCACCACCGAAGAAGGCCGACGCCATCTGGTTGAGCTGCAGCACGCGCTGGGTCCGCGCGTCGAACAGCGCGATCGCCAGGGGCGCCGTCTCGATCACGCGCTGCAACGAAGCCTGCGCCTGCGCGATGCTGACCTCGGCCTGCCGACGCCGCTCGATGTCGAGCAGCGCGAAGGTCAGCTGCGGCGAGCCCGCGTCGCGCCCGGTGACGACCGCGTTGCCGACGACCCAGAACTCGCGGCCGTCACGCGCCTCGAGCCGGCACTCGAAGGTCTCGGCCTGCCCTTCGTCCAGCCGCTCGACGTAATCGGCGCGACGCAGGGGGTGGTCCGGCTCGGGGCCGGCGACGATCGAGATCGGTTCGCCGACGAAATCGGCCAGTTCGCCACCGAACATGCGCCGCGCAGAGCGGTTCATCCATTCGATCCCGCGGTCGGAGACGGTGACGATGCCCACCAGCACCGAGTCGAGGATGGCGCGCGTGCGCGCCGCCTGCTCGGCGAGCGAATCGCGCGCGCGGTACCGCTCGTCGACGTCGACGAAGGAGCAGATGACGCCCGCGTCGGGGTCGGCGGCGTCGACAGGGCGGACCACCACCTGCACCCACGGCAGGCTGCCGTCGCGCCGACGCAGGCGTCGCTCGCCGCTGAAGCGACCCTGCTGGCGCAGCCCCTGCGCCAGCAGGGCCTCGAAGTCGACGCAGGCGCGCGCGCTCTCGTAGAGTTCGGCGGGGTCCAGGGTGGGCAGTTCGGTGGCGGCATAGCCGGTGAGCTGCGCCATCGCCTGGTTGGCGCGCTCGATGCGCGCACCGCGCAGGTAGACGATGCCGACGTCGGACAGGCTGAACATCAGCTCGCGGTCCCGCAACAGCCGCTCGAGCTCGGCCTGCTGCGCCTTCAGTCGCGTCACGTCGGTCAGCACCGCCACCGCGTCGAGGTGGTCCAGCGCCGGATCGGCCCTGCGCAGCGACAGCGAATGCCACTTCGTCGCACCGCCCTCGCCGACGGCCGCCACCTCGGCCTCGAAGGGCGCTCCGGCCCGCAGCGCCGCCGCCGCGTCCGTCACGAGCCGCTGGTTCGCAGGACCGCCGCCGAGCGCGGAGTCCAGGGTGGCCCCGGCCGCACTGCCCGGCGCCAGGCCCAGCAGCCGCTCGAAGCGGTGGTTGACCCGCACCAGGCGCATGTCACGCAGGTAGGCGATGCCGGCCGTCGAGCCATCGAGGATCGTGGTCAGCTCGCGCAGCAGCTGCTCGTTGCGCCGCTGCGCCTGCTCCTGCTCGGTGACGTCCAGCGTCACCACGGACGTCATCGGCCGGCCACCCGAAAGGGCCCCGGGCTCGACGCGGGTGAGCAACCAGCGCCGCCCGAGCTCGGGGTGACGCACGGCGTAGCGGACTTCGGCGCGCTCACCCATGCGCAGCGCGCGCTGCAGCCGCTCGTACTCGGCCACCGACTCGGGCTCGACGAGTTCCCGGCCGATGCCCTGCAACCCGCCCCCGCGCCGCGCGGGTGTGCCCGCGGGGCCGGCGGTGGCCCCGCCGGAGGCCCCTGCACTGGGCATCAGCCAGCCGCGCGAGGGGTCGTAGGTCGCGACACCGACGCTCGCGGTGTCCATCAGCATGCCCATCTCGAGGCGCGCGAGGTCACGCTCGTCCTCGGCGCTGCGGTCGAGCACCACCGCCATGAAGCGGCGCCGCCCCTCGTCGGTCAGCGCGGCCGACAGCCTTGCACCCAGCCGCCTGCGGCGCCCGGGTCCGAGCAACACCAGCGCCTCGGTCTCCACCGGCTTCGCGCCGGGCTGCAACGCGGCCAGCGGCGCGCCCGCCTGCCACCCCAGCAAGGCCTGCAGTTCCGGCGAGGCGTCGCCCAGCCGTGCCGGCACCTGGCCGATCAGGGACTCGACGGTCGGATTGGAGCGCACGACCCGGCCGCCGTCGTCGAAGACCAGCATGCCGCTGCCCGCGAGCTCCAGCCACCGGTCCAGGTCGTCCGGCGCGCGGCGCGCCTGCGCCGGGGCGCCTCGGGCGTCGACAGGGTCGGCGTGCACGACGGCACGCAGCAGGCAGCCGCCACCGACGCGGCGCACCGTCAGGCGCAGGGCGCGCCCGGCACCGTCGACGCAGCTCGCCAGCGGCTCACCCGTCGCGGCGGCCAGCTGCCTGGCCGCCGCGCCAGCCGCAGGGGCGCCCAGCGGCGCGAGGACGCGAGCGGCGGGCTCGCCGAGCTCGCAGTCGAAGAGCGCGAGCGCGGCCCGGTTGAACCAGCGCAGCCGGCCCGCGGCGTCGAGCCAGAGCATCGCCTCTGCGACGTCGTCGAGCAGAACGGCCAACAGCTCGGCCGACACGGCCGAGCCTGTCGCGCGCGGGCCGGGCACGGGCGGTGCAGCCGACTTCAGCCTGTGCTCCTCAGGAGGCCTCGAGCTGCCGCGCAGCGTGCAGCGCGGCGAGCACGGCGCGGTTCACGTCGGCGGTCCCGAGCAGCAGGCGGTCGGCGTGCTCGCGGATGTCGAACAGCGACGAGCTCTCGATCGCGCGCACCAGGTCGAGGTAAGGGAGGAAGGGGCCGCCCTGCCCCAGCAGCGCCTGGGCGACGCGCTCGGGGACCGGCACCGACTCGAGCAGTCCCTCGAAAGGCTGGCGGAGCATGCGATCGAGCAGCGAGAAGACGCCGCAGATGAACATCTCGCCGCGCAGCTCGGCATCGCCCGAGGAACGCACCAGTTCCTCCATCAGAAGCCCGCGCCGCACCGCGGCGAACATCACCGGGCGCATGCTCGCGTCCTTGCTCGCCGAGGCCAGCAGCAACGCCAGCCAGCGCTTGAGCCTCTGGTGGCCCAGCAGCATCAGCGCGTGGCCGAACGAGTTGATCTCGACCGACAGGCCGAAGGCCGGCGAGTTGATGTAGCGCATCAGCCGGAAGGCCAGCGTCGGGTCGCGCTTGAGGATGCCCTCGAGGCGGTCGACGGGCAGCTCGCGGTCGACGCCGCTGATCAGTTCCATGATGACCTGCAGGTCGGGCGGCACGGTGGGCCGGCCCTTGGGCGGCGGCAGCGCGTCGTCGATCGGCCAGCCCAGCACGGCGACCGCGCCACGCTGGAAGGCGGCATCGAGATCGGCCATCGTCCGCACGCCCGACTGCACGCTGCCGATCGAGCTCCCGCCGGGCGGCGGCGTCGGGTCGCTGCGCTCCTGCGCCAAGTCGACGATCGCCAGCGAGAAGCAGGACAGCAGGTCGCGAGGCAGTGCGACCAGCGGCCGGCCCGAGAGCATCATCGTGCGGCCGGCGGCATGCAGCGCCTCGAGCGTCGCGGCCATCGACGGCTGCGCGGCGAGGAAGGCCGGCACCTCGATCATCACGTTGGGCGGCGGCGTGGCGGCCATCACCGCCTGCAGCAGGCGTTCGCCCGCGATGTTCAGGCACACACGCGAGGCGCCGCCCGCCGCCGAGGGCGCCGCCGCCCCCTTGGCCGCAGGGTCGATCTCACGCAGCGTGAGCGACAGTTCCAGCCCGGGGTCGGGGAAGACCTCGCAGATGGCGCCGATCAGCGCCCCCGCGTCCGGCGTCGCGTCGGGGCGCCCGGGGAAGACGGTGATCCGTGTGGCGACGACCGCCCTCTGGCGGTCGATCATCGGGCAGTAGCCCAGGGCCACCTGGCCGAGTACGGGGTGATCGTGCATCGGGATGAACCGGCGGGCCTTGCGCGCTGCACCCATCGGGCGCAGACCGGCGGGCCGCGATGAATCAGTTGCCCAGGTAGTCGAACAGCGTCATGCGCTGCACCATGGTGTAGGTCTTCAGCGCCGCATCGTAACTGGTTTGACGGGTCTGGAAGTCCGACAGGGCCTCGACGAGGTCGATGTCCTCGGCCGCCGAGCGGTCGCTCTGCGCGTACAGCTTCACGTCGGCCAGGCGCGACTCGATGCTGTCGGCCCGGTTGAGCAGGCCGCCGACGCGGGCGCGCAGGTCGAACAGCTTGGCGATCGACGTGTCGATGCTGTCGATGCCCCGGTGCGAGATCTCGGCGACGGGAGCGGGCGGCGGGTCGGCCTGCAAGGCGGCGATGGCGTCGTCGAGGCCGGCAAAGAGCGCGCTCTCGCCCGTGCCGGCGTCGATGCGCCAGGCCTCCATGCCGTCGACGTTGATGGGCAGCGGGTTCATCGAGGCCGTGAGTCGCTCGCCCTGGGCGCTCGCCGTGGGGCTGTCGTAGCGGACGGGCGGGCCGTCGACCACGGGGGCCGTCGTGTTCGTCCACTGCGGGAAGAACAGGTAGCCCCCCATCTCGTCGCGCCGGTTGGCCACGCTCAGCAGCTCGGTGCGGATGCTTTGCAGCTGCGCGGCCAGCGCGCGTCGCTCGCCGGCCGAGTAGGACACGTTGCCCGCGGCGATCATCAGCTCCCGCGCCTGCTGCATCAGGTCCCCGGCGTCGCCCAGCGCGCGCTCGCTCAGATTCATGGCGTTGCGGCTGGCCTCCAGCGCCCGCAGGTCCGACTCGACGCGCACCACCGTCGCGATCGCGCGCTCGGCACGCGCGGCGGCGGTGGGGTCGTCGCTGGCGCGCATCACGCGCTTGCCGCTGGTCAGCCGCGCCTGGGCCTCCGACATCTCCCCCTGGCGGTTCAGGAGGTTGGAGACCCCGTTGTTGAACGACATGCTGGTGGTGATGCGGACGGTCATGGTTCAGCTCCCGGCAAGGGCGGTCGTCGCGTCATGCGGAGGTGGTCGACAGCAGGGTCTCCAGCGCCTTCTGGGCGACCTGCAGGATCTTGGCGGCGGCCTGGTAGGCCTGCTGGTACTGGATGAGACGCGCGGCCTCCTCGTCGAGGTTGACGCCCGCATTGGCGTCGCGCTGCTCGACCGCCTGGCGCGCCACCGACCCCGAGATGCTCATCGCCGCCCTGGCGCCCTGCACGCGCAGGCCCACGTCGCCCATGGCCGATGCCCAGCCCTCGCCGAAGGTCATGGTCCTGAAGAAGCCCCCCGAGACGAAGGCCTCGTCGCGCAGGGCCGTCATCGCGATCGCGTTGCCGTTGTCGGCCTGCGCCGATGCGGCGGCCAGCCCGCGCGGGTCGGCGAGGACGACGCGGATGACCTCGGCTGGCCTGACCGAGCCGGCGATGTCGAACATCGGTGAGCCGGGTCGTCCGTAGAGGTCGAAGCCTTCGGCCTGCTGCGCGTTGACGCGCTCGGCGATCGAGCGGGCGAGCTGGTCGAGCATGCCCCGCGCGGCGACGACGTCGTCGTCCTGGAACTTGAGCAGGCCGCCGATCGAGCCGCTGGCCACCATGTCGGACGCCAGGATGCGCGCGCCACCGCTCTCGAGCACGGCCACCCGCGTCTGCCGCGGGTCGGCCGGGTCACCCACCGCGGCGAGGCGGTTGGCCTCGCGGCCCAGCACGAGGGCCTGCCCGCCGGAGATGAAGATGCCGTAGGTGCCGTCCTCGTAAGCCACCGCGTTGACGCGCACGTGACCGCTGAGGCGATGGATGAGGCGGTCGCGCTCGTCGAGCAGGTCGTTCGGCGGCTGCCCCAGCCCCTTGAGCGCGGCGATCTGTTCGTTGACCTTGGCGACGCTGGCGGCCAGCTCGTTGACGGCAGCGACCTCGAGCTCGACGTCGCGGCTGATGCCGGACTGCATCGCCTCGATCTGGTTGCTGAAGGCGTTGAAGCGCGCCGCCAGGTCGGTGGCCTTGCCGATGACGACCTGGCGCGAGGCGATGTCCGTCGGCCGCGAAGCGACGTCGGACATCGCGTTGAACAGCAACGCGCTCGCGTGCCCCAGGCCGTCCTCGCCGGTCGGGAACGCCTCCTCGAGCTGCACGAGCTTGTCGTGGCGGGTCTTGTCGAAGGCCGCCTGCGACGACGTGCTGGCGGCCTGGCGGGTCAGGAACTCGTCGTAGGTGCGCACGACGCTGGCGACGTCGGAGCCCTTGCCGAAGAAGCCGACGCCGCTGAACTGGCCCTTCGCCGTGACCATCTCGACGCGCTGGCGCGAGTAGCCGTCGATGCTGGCGTTCGCGATGTTGTGGCCGGTCACCTGCATGCCCGCCTGCGCGGCGAACATGGCCCGGGTACCGAGCATCATCAGCGGATTGCCGGACATCGGTCCTCCCCCCTCAGAGCCCGTGAAGACATGAATCGCGCCCGCGCCGGGGTGGCCGAGGGCCCTCGGGTACCCCGGCCCCCCGGGTTGAGCCCCAGAGCGCGCCCACTCGGCGTTGCCAATGCTCTACGGGTCGACAGACCCGTCTGCGCTTCGCGCCGCGAGTGGGCGCGCTCTGGGGATCGACACGGGCGTGATTCATGTCTTCACCGGCTCTCAGGCCACTGCGCGCTGCAGGCGCAGCGTGGTGTTGATGACTCGCGTGAGCTTGTCGGCGTAGGCCGGGTCCGTCGCATAGCCGGCGGACTGCAGGCTGCGCGCGAACGCGCTGGCGTCGCCACGGTGCGCCAGCACCTGCTGGTAGCGCGGGCTGTCCTTCATCAGCCGTGCGTAGTCGGCGAACGACTCTGCATAGCTGCCATAGGCCCGGAACTTGGCCACCACCTTGCGCGGCTGTCCACCGACATACTCGGTGGTGGTGATCTCCGCCACCGGGCCCTTCCAGTTCGCGCCGGCCTTGATGCCGAAGAGGTTGAACGAGGGCGAGCCGTCGGCGTGCAGGATCTCCTTGCGGCCCCAGCCCGTCTCGTGCGCCGCCTGCGCCACCATGAAGGCCGCGGGGATCCCGGTCTGGGCCTCGGCAGCCCTGGCCGCGGACTGGTGCTGCTGCACGAAGCCGGCCGCACCGGCCTGCGGGATGCGGGTTGGCCGTGCCGCCGACTCGAGCGGGGCGGGCGTGTCGTTGGCGCGTCGCGTCGTCGGGATCGGTCCCGGAGCGAGCCCCATCTGCCGCTCCATCTGGCGGGCGATGATGTCCGACAGACCGCCGGGCAGCCCGCTCATCTGCGTGGCCAGCTGCGTGTCCAGCATCTCCGTGCCGAGCTTGCTGCCCTCGTTGTCCAGCATGCCCGAGGCCAGCGTGGCCGACCGCATGCTCTTGAGCAGCTCCTGCATGAACAGGGCCTCGAACTGCTTGGCCGCCGCGCGAGCGGCGCCCTTCGGGTCGGACGACGCGCGCGCCTTGAGCGACTCCAGCGAGCGGGCGTCGAACGCCAGGCCTGCCGGGCCGCCGGTGTTCGGGGTGGGGATCGCCGCCATGGCCAGGCTCTTCAGATCACCTCGAGCTCGGCGTTCAGCGCGCCGGCGCTCTTCATTGCCTGCAGGATGGCCAGCAGGTCCAGCGGCGTGGCGCCGAGCGCGTTGAGCGCCTTGACCACGTCGGTCAGGCTCGCGCCCGCGGGCATCTGCACCAGCGCGCCGGCCTGCTGCGTCACGGCGATGTCGGTCTTCTCGGCCACGACGGTCTGGCCGCCGGACATCGGGCCGGGCTGGCTGATCACGGGCGTGGAGCTGATCGTCACCGACAGGTTGCCGTGGGCGACGGCACACGCGCCGAGCGTCACCGATTCGTTCATCACGATCGAGCCCGTGCGCGCGTTGAGCACCACCCGCGCCGCCGGCCGGGCCAGCTGCAGCGGCAGGTTCTCGATGTCGGCCAGGAAGGCCACGCGCTCGTCGCTCGAGGCCGGCGCACGCACGCGCACGGTGCGGCCGTCGAGCGCCGCCGCGGTGCCCGGCCCCTTGGCGCCATTGATGGCGGCCGCCACGGCGCGCGCGGTGGCGAAGTCGGCGGCGTTGAGGTCGAGCTGGATCGCGTCGCCCATGGCCAGCGGCGTCGGCACCGAGCGCTCGACCATCGCGCCTTCGGGCACCCGCCCGGCCGACAGGTGGTTGATCTGGACCTTGGAGCCGCCCGCCGCCGCGCCGGCGCCGCCGACGATCAGGTTGCCCTGCGCGATGGCGTAGATCTGGCCGTCGGCACCCTTGAGCGGCGTGGCGATCAACGTGCCGCCGCGCAGGCTCTTGGCGTTGCCGACCGAGGCGACGTTGACGTCGATGGTCTGGCCGGGCCGCGCGAAGGCAGGAAGCTGGGCCGTGACCATCACCGCGGCGACATTGCGCAGCTGCATCGACGCGCCGGGCGGCACGGTGACGCCGAGCTGCTGCAGCATCGCGTTCAGGCTCTGCGTGGTGAACGGCGCCTGCGTGGTCTGGTCGCCGGTGCCGTCGAGGCCCACGACCAGGCCGTAGCCGACCAGCGGGTTGCTGCGCACGCCCTGCACGGCGGCGACTTCCTTGATGCGGGCGGCAAGGGCGGGCGCCGCCAGCGCGATGGCCGTCAGCAGGACCGTCAGCAGCCGCAGGCGGGACAGGCTCGAAGTCGTCATCAGGATCCCCGGAAGGTGCGCGCGTCAGATGGGCAGCACGCTGAGGAACACACGGGCCAGCCAGCCGACCATCTGCGCATCGGCCTGGGCGCCGCGGCCGCGCTGCTCGAGCCGCACGTTGGCGATCTGCGTGCTCGCCACCGAATTGCCGGGCTGGATGGCCCGCGGGTCGACCTGACCCGAGAAGCGCAGCACGTCGACGTTGCTGTTGACGCCGATCTGCTTCTCGCCGGCGATCAGGAGGTGGCCGTTGGGCAGGACCTCGCGCACGACGACGGTGATGGTTCCCGAGAAGTCGTTGCTGGTCTCGGTGGCGCCCTTGCCGGCGAAGGTGTTGCTGGAGTTGCCACCCACCGACGCGCGGCCGAAGGAGTTGGCGGCGATGCCCGGCAGCGCGGTGACCGCCCCGGCGACGCTGCCGCCCTTGTCCAGCGAGCTGGTGGACTTCTGGCTCGCGCTGATCTTCTCGACGATCTGCACCGTCAGGGTGTCCCCGGGAAGCCGGGCGCGGTGATCCTCGAACAGCGGGCGATAGCTCGCGGCCTGGAAGATGGCGCCGTTGGCAGGCGCCGCCACCGGCACGGGCGCCACCGCGACGACGGGCGGCGGCGTGGTGTCGGCGACGTCGACACGGGGATACAGCGTCATGCAACCGGAAAGCGCCAGCACCCCGGTGCCAGCCAGTAGAACGCGTGCAATGCTCATGGCGCGCCTCACAGCTGGCCCAGACGCTGGAGCATCTGGTCGGAAGTCTGGATGGCCTTCGAGTTCAGCTCGTAGGCGCGCTGCGTCGCGATCATCGAGACCAGCTCCTCGACCACGTTGACGTTGCTGCCCTCGACGAAGCCCTGCTGGAGCGTGCCCAGGCCGTTGGTGCCGGCGGCACCCGCGTTCGGCGTGCCCGACGACCCCGTCTCGGCGAACAGGTTCTGGCCCCGCGGCTCGAGGCCGGCCGGGTTGACGAAGCTGGCGAGCTGGATCTGTCCCACCGGCGTCGGCGTGGCCTGGGCGGGAAGCTGGACATTCACGGTGCCGTCGTTGGCGATGGTGACGGACCGCGCGTTGCCCGGGATGGTGATGCCCGGCTGCACGGGGTAGCCGGCGCTGGTGACCAGCGCGCCGTTGGCGTCGACCTGGAACGAGCCGTCACGCGTGTAGCCCGTGGTGCCGTCGGGCATCTGGATCTGGAAGAAGCCGTTGCCCTTGATCGCGACGTCCAGGTTGTTGCCGGTCTGCTGCAGCGTGCCCTGGCCGAAGTTGCGGGTGGTCGCGGCGGCGCGAACGCCCAGGCCGACCTGCAGCCCGGTGGGCAGCTGCGACTGCTCGCCGCTGGCCGCGCCGGCCTGCCGCAGGTTCTGGTACATCAGGTCCTCGAACACGACCCCACCGCGCTTGAAGCCGTAGGTGCCGACGTTGGCGAGGTTGTTGGAGATCGAGTCCAGCTTGGTCTGCTGGCCCTCCATGCCGGTCTTGGCTATCCACAACGATCGGATCATGGCGCTGCGCCCCTTGCCACCCACAGCGGGTGCATGTCGCACATCTTGCGCGGAACTTGAGCCGCGCTGGCGCCGAAAAGACGGGGTTTGGGGCGCCTAATCCGGGGTGCACGCCCGCCGCGCGGCGGGCGCCGCACTCACTGCGGACCGAGGAGCTTCGAGGCCGCCTGCTCGCGCTGCTCGGCGCCCTGCAGCATCTTCATCTGGTGCTCGAACTGGCGGGCGGCGGCGATCATGGCGACCATCGTCTCCACCGGGCTGACGTTGCTGCCCTCGAGCGCGCCGCCCTGCACGCGGGCGGCCGGGTCCGCGGGCAGCTCGCCCTCGGCCGCGCGGAACAGCCCGTCGGCGCCACGCGCCAGCGGCGCCTCGGGCGTGACGAGCTTCAGACGACCCACGGGCTGGGGCCTCTCGTTGCCGACCTGCGCCGTGATCGTTCCGTCCGAGGCCACCTCGATGGCCGCGTTGGCCGGAAGCTGGACCGGGCCGCCGTCGCCGAGGACGGGCAGGCCCGCGTGGGTCACGAGGGTGCCGTCCGCCCCGACCTGCAGGCTGCCGGCCCGGGTGTAGGCCTCGGTGCCGTCGAGCGACTGCACGGCCAGCCAGGCGCCGCCGACGGGCGCCACGTCGAGACCGCGGCCGGTGGTCTGGATGGGTCCGGAGCGCAGGTCGTGCCCGACCGTCGACTCCAGCGCGTACACGCGCGTGCTGGCGCCGTCGCCACGGACGGGGACGGCCCGGAACGCCTGGAGCTCGGCGCGGAAGCCGCTGGTCGACGCGTTGGCCAGGTTGTTGGCCAGCACGTCCTGCCGCTGCATCGTGGCCTTGGCACCCGCCATCGACAGGTAGATCACCCGATCCATCGTCAGCCTCCTGTTGCGCCCGGTCCCGCGACGCCGCGAATCAGCGCATGTTGACCAGGGTCTGCATGACCTGGTCGATCGTCTTGATGGTCTGCGCGTTGGCCTGGTAGGCGCGCTGGGCCGTGATCATGTTGACGAGCTCGGCCGTCAGGTCGACGTTCGACTGCTCGAGCGCGCCTTGCTGGACAACGCCCGCGCCGCCCTCGCCCGGGCTGTTGGCGGTCGGCGAACCGGACATCGCCGTCGAGGCCCACAGGTTGCCCCCGATGGGCTGCAGGCCCTGCGGGTTGGCGAAGCGCACCAGCAGGACGCGGCCCGCCTCGAGGCTCTCGCCGTTGGTGTAGCGGGCGATGATGCGCCCCCCCTCGTCGACCTGGAAGTCCTTGAGCTGGCCCGACACATAGCCGTCCTGCGACAGCGCCGTGACGCCGAACCTGCCGTCGATCTGGGTGGCACGCGACAGGTCGAACACCACGCCGGGGATGGCCTCGAAGCTCGCCCCGTTGGACGTCATGGCCGGGATGGAGATCGGGTCGGGCTTCTCCAGCGCCTCGCCGTCGATCGTCATCCGGAAGTCGGGGCTGCCCCCGGTCGCGCGATCGAAGGTGACGTAGAAGGCCGGCTCGATCGGGTCGGTGCCCGCGGGGGCGGGAACGATCTGGTCGTTGGCCGTCATGTAGACGGCCCACGCGTCGCGCCCATCGATCGCGTTGACGCGGCGGAAGTAGTACGTCACGGGCACCGACTGGCCCTTGCCGTCAAAGACGACCTGCGAGGTGGCCTCGTTGACCATCTTGGGGCTCGCGCTCTTCAGGTCGGCGACCGTCGCGGGCTCCCCGCCGAGCACCTCGGCCCGGGAGGGCAGGTTGATCTCCATCGAGACGGCCCGCGTGGCACTGGCGCTGATGCGGCCGGGCGGCAGCGTCAGCGGCCCCGGCGTGTTCTGTCCGCGCGGGATGCCCATGAGGTAGAGCCCGTTGTTGTCGGCGATGAAGCTCTTGCCGATGTCCTCGCCCGTGCCCGGCACGACCTTGAACTGGCCGTTGCGCGTGTACGAGGGGGCGGCATCGCCGCGCGCCACCTGGAAGAAGCCCTCGCCACTGATGGCGAGGTCCAGCGGGCCGTCGGTCACGGCGATGTTGCCGGGCGAGAACTGCTGCGAGACGGTGCTGATCTGGACACCCATGCCCACGGGTCGGCCGCCCGCCACGACCGCCGAGTAGACGTCGGAGAACTCGGCACGGGAGGCCTTCGCGCCGTAGGTGCTGGCGTTGGCGATGTTGTTGCCGATCACCTCGAGGGACTTCGAGGTCGCGTTCAGGCCGGAAAGTCCTTGCTGGAAGCTCATGGGGTTTCCTCAGTTGAAGGCCTTGATGCGGCCGTAGGGGATGCTGCCGAGGTGGCGAAGCTCGAGGGTCAGGCCGTCGGGGCCGCTGGACACGGCCTCGACGCGATCGGTGGTCAGGGGGGTGGCCGCCACGGCGGCCGCCCCGGCGCGCGCGGCGACGCGGAAGGTGGCGGCAGGCTCCGCCGTCGCGGGATCCCACTCGAAGTCGACGCGGCCGGCGCCCTGCGCACCGAGCCGGATGGTGTCGATCACCTTGCCGGCAGCATTGAGCACCTCGACGTCCACGGTGTCGGCGGACGCCGACAGGGCGAAGCTGCCCCGCAGCCCGCCGTCGTCTCCGGGGATCAGGCGCGCGCCCTCGACCGTGACGTCACGGCCCACCAGGGTCGCGCCCTGCAGGGCCTGCATCTGGACGAATTGCCCGTTGAGGGTCTCGACAGTCCGGTTGAGCTCCTCGATGCCCGAGACGGTGCTGATCTGCGCCATCTGGGTCGTGACCTGCGCGTTGTCCATCGGGTTGAGCGGGTCCTGGTTCTGCATCTGCGTGACCAGGAGCTTGAGAAAACGGTCGGAAGCCTCCCGCGCCCCGGCGGCCGCGGACTTGCGAGTGGCGCCGGACGTGCCGGGGGAGGAGACGGCGGCGGCGACGGGATCGATCGTGCTCATGGCGGGTCAGCCCCTCAGCTCTGGCCCATCTGCAGCGTCTTGAGCAGCAGCGAGCGCGCGGTGTTCATCACCTCGGTGTTGTTCTGGTACGAGCGCGACGCCGAGATCATGTTGACCATCTCCTCGACCGCGTTCACGTTGCTGTAGGTCACGTAGCCCTCGCCGTCCGCGGCAGGATGCTTCGGGTCGTGCACCCGGCGACCCGGGGAGGCGTCCTCGGCGATCGTCGAGACCCGCACGCCAGCGCTGCGCTGGGCGGCCGCGCCCTGCTCCATCAGCACGGTCTGGAAGACGACCTGGCGCGCCTTGTAGGCCTGGCCGTCGGGGCCGGCCACCGTGTCGGCATTGGCCAGGTTGGAAGCCACGACGTTGAGGCGCTGGCTCTGTGCGCTGACCGCGCTGCCGGCGACGTCGAAGACCCTGAACATGCTCATCTTGCGTCACCTCGTCACTGGTTGTGGCTCTTCATGGCATCGAGCATCGTGCGCACGCTGCCGTTGATGAAGCGCAGCGTCGACTCGTACTTCACGGAGTTCTCGACGAAGGCGGCGCGCTCGCGGTCCATGTCGACGGTGTTGCCGTCGAGGTTGGTCTGGCTCGGGGCGGCGTACTGCAACTCGGGCGGGCGCCTGGCGCCGCCCTCCCCCTCGACCCCGGTGCGCGAGCGGCGCCCGGTCGCGTCGCGCAGGGCCTGGGCGAAGTCGAAGTCGCGCGCCACGTACCCGGGCGTGTCGGCGTTGGCGATGTTGCTCGCGATCAGGCGCTGGCGCTCGGCCCGCAGGACGAGCGCCTCGGTCTGGAAGTCGAGCGTGGAGGTCAGTCGGTTGATCATGTCGGACTCCCGGTGAAAGGGCGCCACCCCATTGCGTCGTGCCTGGCATTCTTGGGAACACCGGGTGCGGACATGAGCCCGAAAAGAGGCGCCATCGCACTGCATTTCCAACCCCCGGCAGCGCGCTGCAGCGCGTAGAGTGACCGACGTGGACAAGCCCCTACCCTCTCTCGCAGCCATGACGCGGCGCGCTGAACGCGCCGGCGGCCGGCGCTCGCCTGCGGCAGCGTCGCTGGCGCTGGGCGCCCTGGCCCTGGCCTGTGCCGGCGCCGCGCCGGCCTCGCCGGCGGCCACGACCGCCAGCGAGGGCGCAGCGCAGGCCGCGCTCGACTTCGTCGCCCGCGAGGGCGCCGAGGCGCTGGCGCCCAAGGGCGCCCGCATCGAGGTCGTCCCCGGGCAGCTCGACCCTCGGCTGCGCCTGGCCCCATGCGCGCGCATCGAGCCCTACCTGCCCGCGGGCAACCGCGCCTGGGGTCGCACCCGGATCGGCCTGCGCTGCGTAGACGGCCCGACCGCGTGGAACGTGTTCCTCCCGGTCACGGTGCGCGTGTACGCGAGCGCAGTCGTGTTCGCCACGTCGCTTCCTGCCGGCACCGTGCTGGACGCCTCGCACCTGGCCCTCGCCGAGGTCGACTGGGCCGAGACCGGCACGCCGCCGCTTGGCGACCCGTCGCGCCTGGTGGGCCGAACGCTGGCGCGGCCGATGGCCGCAGGCGCCGCGGCACGCGCCGTCGACGTGCGCCCCCGGCAGTGGTTCGGTGCCGGCGAGACGGTACGCATCACCGCCCGCGGTCGCGGATTCGCCATCAGCGGCGAGGCCCAGGCACTGTCCAACGGCATCGAGGGCGAGGTCGCACGGCTGCGCACCGAGGGTGGCCGCATCGTCAGCGGCATCCCGGTCGGCCCGCGCATGGTCGAGGTGGCCCTGTGACCCGCCGCACCGCCCGCGACCCCGGGGGCCGGCACGCCTTGCCCGTCGCCATCCACGGCATGAACACCCGCCCCCTCGAGGGCGTGGCTGAAATTTTTTCGCGAACGGCCCTAAAGTCCGATCCGCGCCGTTCCGATAGAACGTTCATGTCAAAGGGGTCGAGGCCTTCAGGCCGGGCCCACTGGAGCACATCATGAAGATCGGTAACATCGACAACAAGACGCTGACCGTCCCGGTCGGCGGCGAGCGCAAGGCCGGCGGCCCGGGCGCGGCCACCCAGGCCGAACCCAGCGCCAAGGTCGAGTTGTCCCAGACGGCCTCCGCCCTCACCGGCGCGGCCGCCGACGGAGCGTTCGACGCCTCGAAGGTGGACCGCATCGCGCAGGCCATCCGCGACGGCAGGTTCACCGTGAACGCCGAGGCCATCGCCGACCGCCTGATCGCCAACGCGCAGGAACTGCTCGGCAACACCTCCCGCTGACCCTTTCCAATAGGCTGCGCCCCATGCTCAGGTCTTCCGCCGAGATGCACGCCGTCCAGCGCACCGCCGAGCTGGAGCCGCGCCTGGCCGCGGTCGAGGCGCGGCTGGCCTCGCTGTCCAGCGCCCTGACCGGCGCCGACGCCAGCGCCATCGAGGCGGAGGCCACCGAATTGCACCGCGCCCTGGCCACCGCGGTGGATCATTTCGCCCGTGCCGCCCGCAGCGGCGGCGTGCCTGCCGTGCTGCGGCAGCGCCTGGCCGTCGCGACGGCCCAGGTGGCGGCCCAGCGCGAGGCGCTGGCGCGTGCCACGGCAGCGCTGGATCGCGCGATCGACGTCCTGCTGCCCTCCGCCGCCGGCGCCGTGATCTACGGTGCAGGCGGCCACGCCGATCGCATGCTCCCCGGCGCCGGCCTGCAGGCCTGACCTCGCCCCGCGCAGCCTGAGCGTTTCCAGCGCCGCTGGCGCGAACTTCAGCCGGGACGCCCCACCCCGTCGAGATGGCGGACGCGGCGGCCCCGCCCGGCGCACCCGCCCTGCCACGACGCCGCCGCGCTGCGCGGCCCCCCGTGCCATGCGCGGCCTTCAGCTGCTACCCGCGATCGAGCCGTGATGGCCAGGATGGGCCCCGGTCGACGGCGCCTGCGCGCGAGCGCTCCCGCGGCCGCCAGCGAAAACGCCCCGCGAGCGGGGCGTCTTTCCGGTCAGTGGCAGCGCCGCAGGCCGCTCACCACTCGCGCAGGCGGGTGCGCAGCCGGGCGATCGACTGGCTGTGCAGCTGGCAGACACGGCTCTCCGTGACGCCGAGCACGGCCGCGATCTCCTTGAGGTTCATGTCGTGCTCGTAGTACATGCTCATCACGTACTGCTCGCGCTCGGGCAGGTTGTTGATGGCGTCGACCAGCGCCTCGCGCATCCGGCGATCGGTCAGCCGGCCCAGCGGGTTGGCGGCCTCGTCGGCGACGTGGCGGTCGAGGTAGTCGTAGTCGCCGTCGTCACCGCTCATGTCCTCCAGGAAGATGAGCTGCGTCCCGTTGACCTTGCCGAGCAGTTCCTGGTACTGCGGGAGCGACAGGCCCATCTCGCGGGCGATCTCGCTCTCGCTCGGCGCGCGACCGAGCTTCTGCTCGAGCTTGTGCACGGCCGTCTCGATCGAGCGCTGGTGCCGGCGGTCGCCGCGGCTCATCCAGTCGTTGCCACGCAGCTCGTCGAGCATGGCGCCGCGGATGCGCTGCGTCGCGAAGGTCTCGAACTGCACGCCCTGGGCGGCATCGAAACGCGACAGCGCATCCGACAGCCCGATCATGCCGACCTGGATCAGGTCGTCGATTTCGACGTTGGCAGGCAGCTTGGCGATCATCTGGTGCGCCAGCCGCCGCACGAGCGGGCTGTACTGCTTGAGCAGCGAGCCGGTGTCGAGTTGTCCCTTGGCGGTGTACATGGGGTCGGCCTTTCGGGGGCGTTCAGTACGAGGTCACGGCCGCGGATGCGCGGCGCGGCGCATGCAGGCCTGCCGGCAGCGCCGGCTCGGTGTCGTCGAGGGCGAGCTGGGCATCCGCCAGCTCCAGCAGGCTCGCGTCGGGAGCGTCGCCGACGTCGGCGGCCGGATCGACCACGACCCACTCGCGCAGCAACGCACCGAGGAAGTTGTCGGCGCACCCGGCCAGGCTGCCGACGATCGCGGGCAGTCGCGGGCTGTTCGGGTCGGCGGCGAGCAGCAGGTCGAAGGTCAACAGGCTGCAACGCCGGGCCAGCAGCTTGCAGGCGGCGTACGCGTGCTTGACGCTCTCGGGGTGGTCGCTGGCCAGCAGCAGCGGGCGCGTGGAGCGGCGCATGAACACCCGAGCGAGCTGGCTCGGGTTGGCATGCACGACGATCGCGTCGGCCTCCGGCGCCGCCGCCGCGAGGGCGTCGAGGAAGCCGCCCGCGGTGCCGCGGGTGTCCACGTAGGCGAGCGGCAGGTCGCGCGCGGCCAGGTAGCCGACCGAGGCCGAGAGCCGCTCGATGGCCAGGCCGAGGTCGATGCGGGCGATGTCCGACGGCCGCGGGGCGTCGTCGGCGGCGTCCACGACGAGGACGCTGCGCCCACGGGCGACGAAGGCCGATGCCAGGCGTTCGAGCGCCACGCCCGAGAACGCCACGTGAGGGTTGGCCGCCAGCGCGATGAAGCGCTGCCGGTTGCCGCCGAAGAGACGGCGCAGGCCGTCGGCCTGGTCGAGCGGGCCGGCAGCGGTCTGGGCGTAGAAGTCGCGCATGGAGGACCGGGCGTTGGTGTCTCGCTCAGGCGTGGATGCCCCGGGCCCCGGCGCTGGCCGCGGCACGCGCGACGGTGGGGCCGCCCGCGAAGACGAGGTTGACGTCGCCGCTGTCGAGGCGCCACGCCGGGCTGCCGCCGCCCTTGAGGGCGCGCTGCACCAGCGCAGCGGCCGACAGGCGGTGCCAGTCCTCGGGGACGCGCTGCCCGTTGGCCACGGCCAGCACCTTGAGCTTGTGACGGATCAGCGCGTCCAGCGCCGGGCCGGTCTTCACCGCTTCGTCGACCTTGGACAGGACGACGCCGCGGCAGGCGGCGGCGCCCCAGGCGACGAGCACGTCGTCGATGGTCTCGCCCTGGGCCGCGGCATTGACCACGAGCAGGCGCTGGATCGCGCGATGCGACAGCATCTCCAGCAGCTCGCGGGTGCGGGTATCACGCTGCGCCATGCCGGCGGTGTCGATCAGGACCATCTTCTTGCCCGACAGCAGGTCGAGCAGGTCCTCGAGCGAGGCGCGGTCATGCGCGGTATGGACCGGCACCCCGAGGATGCGGCCGTAGGTGCGCAACTGCTCGTGGGCGCCGACACGGTACGCGTCGAGCGTGATCAGCCCGAGGTTGGCGGCGCCGTGGCGGGTGGCGAAGGCGGCGGCGAGCTTGGCGGTGCTGGTGGTCTTGCCGACGCCGGTCGAGCCGATCATCGCGTAGACGCCACCGACATCCTCGAGTGCAGGCTCGTTCGCGCCGGTGGCGAGGTTGCGCTCGAGCACGCTGGTGGCCCAGGCGTTCTCCTCGACATCGTCGGGCAGGCTTTCGACGAGCTTGCGCGCCAGCGAGGGCGAGAAGCCGCAGTCGAGCATCTTCTGCGTCAGCTGCGCCTGGCGCGGCTGGCGCTGCAGCTTCTCCATGAAGGCCAGCGCGCCGAAGCGCTGCTCGATCAGGCCACGCATCGAGCGAAGTTCGGCGAGCATCTCCTCGCGTTCGCGCTCTTGGCGAAGCACCTCCTCGGGGGCGAGGGCGGGCGCGGCGGCGGCCACGGCCGGGGAAGTGTCGGCCAGGCGGATCTCCTCGCGCAGCACGGGCGGCTCGCGATGGGCGCTGCGGCCGCCGCTGCGCGCGCGCAGCTCGGCGGCGGCCTCGGGCTCGACGGCCGGACGGCGCGACGCGGACTCGCGGCGCGGTGCCTCGGCGGGTGCGGCCTCGCGGGTCAGCTCGGACTGCCGGCGCTTGAGCATGCGCTCGCGCACGTAGTCCTGGAAGGACAAGGTGCTCATCGACAGCTGCTGCACGTCCTGCTCGACGCTGGTGACCGCGGCATCGGGCCGGGCCTCGGCGGCGGCGTCGAGGCGGGGCTCGAGACGGGCATCGGCACGGACCTCGATGCGCGAATCCAGGCGACTGGCAGCACGGCCCTCGGTCGGCGGCATGGTGCGCTCCAGCGGCACGCTGGCGGCCACCCGCTCGAGCTGGCTCAGGCTCTCGGGGCCCATCGCCAGCACCTCCACGCCATCGGCACAGGGGCGGTTGGAGACGACCACGGCGTCGTCGCCGAAGGCCTGCTTGACCAGGGCCAGGGCCTCGCGCGAGGTGCGGGCGGTGAATCGCTTGACGTTCATGCGGCCTCCGGGCGGCGGGCAGCGCGGCGGGGCGCCGGCGCGAGGTGTCGGGGGACGTGACGGACGGCGGTCATGCGCTTGCTCCGATGATCGAGCCGATGCGGATGGAGTGGGTCTCGGGGATCTCGCTGTGGCCCAGCACCTTCAGGCGCGGCGCCGCGCGGCGCACCAGACGGGCCATCGGCGCGCGGATCGGGTCCGGCACCAGCAGGCAGGCCGGGTGACCCATGTCCTCCTGCCGGCGCACGCTGTCGACCGCGCCGCGCGTCAGGACCTCGGCGACGCCGGGATCCAGCGCCGCACCGTGCGGCGAGGTCAGGGCCTGCGTCACCAGGCGCTCGAGCTCGGGCTCCAGCGCGATGACGTCGAGCTCGCGGGTCGGCCCGTAGATCTGCTGGACGATGGCCGGGGCCAGGTGGACCCGGATGCGGCGAGCCAGCTCGACGGGGTCGGTGACGGTGGAGGCGTGCTCGGCCAGGCATTCGACGATCGAGCGCATGTCGCGGATGTGCACGCCCTCCTCCAGCAGCAGCTGGAGAACCTTCTGGACCGTGGCGATTCCGACCATCTTGGGTACGACGTCTTCGATCAGTTTCGGGGCCAGCTTGGTGACGTGTTCCACGAGTTGCTGGGTCTCGACGCGGCCCAGGAGCCTGGCCGCGTTCACTTGCATCAAGTGTGAGAGATGGGTCGCCACGACGGTCGCGCAATCAACCACCGTAAACCCCGCCATTTGGGCCATTTCCCGGTGCCTCTCCTCGACCCACACCGCGGGCAGGCCGAACGCCGGGTCGGTGGTCTTCACGCCGGGAAGCTGCTGCTGGGCGCCGCCGGGGTTGATGGCCAGGAACATGCCCGGCATGGCCTCGCCCTCGCCCACCACCGCGCCGCGCAGCGTGACGCGGTAGACGCTGGGCTTGAGCTCGAGGTTGTCGCGGATGTGGACCGGCGGCGGCAGGAAGCCGACGTCCTGGGCGAACTTCTTGCGCACGCCCTTGATGCGGCCGAGCAGGTCGGCGCCGCCGTTGGCGACCTTGACCTTGTCGACCAGCGTGATCAGGCGGTAGCCCACCTCCAGGCCCAGGGTGTCCACCGGCGCCAGGTCGTCCCAGCTCGCCTCGGCGTTGGCCACCGGCGCGTCGCCCTCGGCACCTCTCGGCCCGCGGGCGGCCACCTCGGCCTCGCGCTTCTTGCGCTGCGCCTGCGACCACGCGAGCGCACCAAGGCCGCCGCCGATGAGCAGGAACACCAGGTTCGGCATCCCGGGCACCAGGCCGAGCGATCCGACGATGCCGGCGGTGACGCCCAGCGACTTCGGCGAATCGAAGACCTGGCCGCGGATCTGGCTGCCGATGTCCTCGTCCTTGCCCACCCGCGAGACGACCATCGCCGCGGCCACCGAGACCAGCAGCGCCGGGATCTGCGCCACCAGCGCGTCGCCCACGGCCAGCAGCACGTACGCCTCGGCGGCGGCGCCGGCGCCCATGCCGTGCATGGTCATGCCGATCGTGAAACCACCGACGATGGTGATGAAGAGGATCAGCAGGCCGGCGATGGCGTCGCCGCGCACGAACTTGCTGGCGCCGTCCATCGAGCCGAAGAAGTCTGCCTCCTCGCTGACCTCGGCGCGGCGGCGCTTGGCCTCCTTCTCGTCGATCAGGCCGGCGTTGAGGTCGGCGTCGATGGCCATCTGCTTGCCGGGCATCGCGTCGAGGGTGAATCGCGCGCCGACCTCGGCGATGCGCTCGGCGCCCTTGGTCACGACGACGAAGTTGATCACCACCAGGATGGCGAAGACGATCAGGCCGACGGCGAAATTGCCGCCGATCAGGAAGTGGCCGAAGGACTCGATGACCTTGCCCGCGGCCCCGGGGCCGGTGTGGCCCTCCATCAGCACCACGCGGGTGGAAGCCACGTTGAGCGACAGCCGCATCAGCGTGGTGACCAGCAGCACCGAGGGCAGCGCCGCGAAGTCCAGCGGGCGCACCATCTGCGCGGCCATCATCATGACCATCAGCGCCATCGCGATGTTGAACGTGAACAGCACGTCGAGGACGAAGGGCGGCAGCGGCAGCACCATCATCGCCAGCATCATCACGACGAAGCCGGGCAGCGTCAGCGCCTTGAGCGCGCCGGCCTGCGGGCCGACCAGGGCGTCGATCCTCGCCATCAGGGCTTTCATGCGTCAGGCTCCGTGGTGGCGCCGGCGGCGCCTGTCTTCGGCCGCTTGCCGGCCGGGTCGAGGTCGGGTGGAACCTCGACCTGCGGCGGGGTGTCGTCGGCGTGGCGACCTGCGGCGGCGGCGGCGCGCAGCTGGTAGACCCAGGCCAGGACCTGCGCCACGGCGGCGAACAGGCGGGCCGGCACTTCCTCGTCGAGCTCGGTGTGGGCGTACAGCGCGCGCGCCAGCGGCGGCGCCTGCAGCACCGGCACCTTGGCCTCGCGGGCAAGGTCGCGGATGCGCATCGCCACCAGGTCGGTGCCCTTGGCGACGACGCGCGGCGCGCTCATCGTCGCTTCGTCGTACTTCAGGGCCACCGCGTAGTGGGTGGGGTTCATCACCACGAGGTCGGCGCCGGGCACGGCGGCCATCATCCGGCGGCTGGCCATCTCACGCATGCGCACGCGCATCTTGGCCTTGACCTCGGCGTTGCCCTCGATCTCCTTCATCTCCTTCTTGAGCTCCTCGAAGCTCATGCGCAGCCGCCGCAGCAGCAGCTCGCGCTGCAGCGGCACGTCCACCACGGTGAAGGCAGTCAGCGCGAGCAGCATCAGGCCCAGGCCGCCCCACAACAGCGTGCCTGCGCTGGACAGTGCCGCGGGCAACGGCACGCCGACGAGCGCGACGAACTCGGGCAGGCGCCAGCGCAGGTACAGCGCGCCGATCACACCGAGCACGAGCGCCAGCAGGCAGGCCTTGAACATCACGCCGAGCTGCTGCGGCGACAGCATGCGCTTGATGCCGGCGATGGGGTCGATCTTCTCGAACTTGGGCTCCAGCGGCTTCCAGGTGAAGTTCCAGCCGCCGGCCAGGACCCCAGCCGCCACGGCGACGAGCGCCAGGACCACCCCCATGGGCAGGACGGCGATGGCGAACTCCAGCCCGGCCTCGGCCAGCTTCTCCACCATGCCCCGCGGGTGGGCGATGGTGCGGGCATCGAAGCGCAGCGCGGCGGCCAGGCGTTCGCCCATCCAGCCGACGATCAGCGGCGCCAGCATCGCGATGGCGACGGTACCGACGCCCAGCGCCGCCAGGTGCGACAGGTCCCGCGAGCGCGCGACCTGGCCTTCCTCGCGCGCCTTCTCGATCTTGCGCGGCGAGGCTGGCAGGTTGCGGTTCTGGGAGTCTTCGGCGGCCATGGCGGGTGCAGCTCGACAGCGAGCCCCGCCATGGTGCCGGCGGGTCGTCCGGACTTGAGCCGGATAAGCGGGGTAAACGCGCCCGTTCTCGCCGCCGCCGACGACACCGCGCCAGGGCTGCGGCGGGCCGGCGCCGGCAGGCTGCCGCGGCTGGGGGCAGAATCCGGCCCCTGTCCCACCCGCGCCGGCCGCCGCCGTCGCGACGACCGAAGGAATCCATGCGATCCATTGCCGACCGACTCGACACCCTGCCGCATGGCGCCCTCGCGGGGATGCGGCGCGGCATCGAGAAGGAGAGCCTGCGCACCACGCCAGACGGGCGGCTCGCGCTGACCCCGCACCCGGCGGCGCTCGGTTCGGCGCTCACCCACCCCTCGATCACCACCGACTTCAGCGAGTCGCAGCTCGAGCTGATCACGGCTGCCCACGGCAGCGCCGAGGCCTGCCTCGACGAGTTGCAGCGCATCCACCAGGCCGTCTACCGGGCCATCGGCGACGAGCGCCTGTGGGTGGCCAGCATGCCCTGCAAGCTGCCGGCCGACGAGACGATCCCGATCGGACGCTACGGCTCCTCGAACATCGGCCGCGCCAAGAGCGTCTACCGCATGGGGCTGGGTTACCGCTACGGTCGGCGCATGCAGACGATCTCGGGCATCCACTACAACTGGTCGATGCCGGGGCTGGACAACGCCAGCCACTTCTCGTTGATCAGGAACTTCCGTCGCCACTCGTTCCTGCTGCTGCTGTTGTACGGGGCGTCGCCCGCGGTCTGCGCCTGCTTCGTCGAAGGCCGCGCCCACCCGCTGCAGCCCATCGGCCCGAACACCTTCGGCCTGCCCCACGCCACGTCGCTGCGCATGGGCAAGCTGGGCTACCAGAGCGACGCGCAATCGAGCCTGGCCGTCAGCTACAACAGCCTCGAGACCTACGGCCGCTCGCTGGAGCAGGCCATGACCACGCCCTACCCCGCCTACGAGGCCATCGGCGTGCACAACCCCGGGGGCGAGTACAACCAGCTCGCCACCACGCTGCTGCAGATCGAGAACGAGTTCTACGGCACCATCCGCCCCAAGCGCACCATCCGCACCGGCGAGCGTCCGCTGCACGCGCTGCGCGAGCGCGGCGTCGAGTACGTCGAGGTGCGCTGCATGGACCTCGACCCCTTCGAGCCGCTGGGCATCGGCACCGACACGATGCGATTCATCGACGTCTTCCTGCTGCACTGCCTGGCGAGCCCGGACCTGCCCGACACGCCGGACGAGATCGCGGAGCTCTCGCGCAACCAGCACCTGACCGCCTCGCGAGGGCGCGAGCGGGGCCTGCAGCTCGAGCGCCGCGGCCGCCTCGTGCCGCTGCAGGACTGGGCCGCCGAGATCCTCGAGCAGTGCGGCCCCATCGCCGAGCGGCTGGACAGCACCCTCGGCGGCAATCACTACCGCGCCGCGATGGCCGAGGCGGTGCGGCGCTTCGTCGAGCCGGCCGCGTCACCGTCGGCCCGCGTGCTGGCGGAGCTGGCCGCGCGCCACGGCGGCGCCTACTCCGACTTCGTGGCAGGGCGCTCCGACGCCGTGCGCGAGGAACTGCTCGCGCTGCCGCAGCCTGCGGGCGACGCCGCGCGCTTCGCCGCGCTGGCGGCGGAATCGATCGCCGAGCAGCGCCGCCGCGAGGCGGCGGACACCGTTGCGTTCGAGACCTACCGCCAGCAGTACCTCGCGCCGCAGCGGCTGGAAGTCTGATTCACGACATCGCCCCATGCCCGGCATCCACATCACCGACATCGAGGCGGCCATCAACTGGTGGCGCGAGCGCTCGCCCTCGCCCGACGGCATCTCGGCCTGTCCCGAGGTGCGCGCGCTGGCGGAGATCTACGCGCTGATGGTCTGGTATCGAGAGCCGCTGGCCGACGAGGCCTCGATGCCGCACAAGGCGCGCCAGGCATGGCTGGCGTGGTATGCGACGACGCCGGACGCGCCGTGCATCGCGATCTGCTCCACCGCGCAGGGCGACAACGTCTGCAAGGGCTGCGGCCGGACCTTCGACGAGGTGCAGGGCTGGCCGGTGCTGACCCCCGGCGAGAAGCGCGCCGTCTGGCGGCGCATCACCCAGGAAGGCACCGCCTGGCGCTTCAACCGCTACGCCGAACGGGCCCGCCACGCCAGCGGAGCCGATCACCCCGACCCGGCGTCGCCGGGGACTCAGAGCAGTCCGGCAAACGCATGAGAGGCGGCGCGCCGGCCGCCCGGGAAACGAGCCGGCGCCGCTCAGCTGCCGTGCCCCGGGCTGCCGCTGTCCTCGGCGGCAAGCGGCAGGCGGACGACGAAGCAGCTCCCGCCGCCGGGCCGCTCCTCGCAGCGCACGCTGCCACCGTGGTGGGCCGCGATCTGGCGCACCAGGGCAAGGCCCAGCCCCACGCCACCTGCCCGCTCCGCGTGTCCGGGCAGGCGGAAGAAGGGCTCGAAGATACGCTCGCGGTGCTCGGCCGGCACGCCAGGCCCGCGATCGCAGACCGACAGCTCGACCGCGTCGTGCCGCGCGCGCAGCGTCACGTCGATGTCACCGCCGCCACCGTAGCGCTGAGCGTTCTCGAGCAGGTTGCGCACGGCGCGGCGCAGCAGGCGTTCGTCACCGTCGACGACCTGCGGCGCACCGTCGAGCACGGCACCCCCGCGTGAAGCTTCCTCGGCGACGAGCGCCAGCAGGTCGACCGGCTCGCGGCGCTCGAGCGTCTGCGCGGCGTCGAGCCGGCTGGCAAGCAGCACCTCTTCGACGAGCACGTCGAGTTCGGCGATGTTGGAGTCGAGCTCGGCGCGCAAGGCCACCCGCTGGTCGGGCGTGGCGTCATCGAGCATGGCCAGCGCCATCTTCAGGCGGGCCAGCGGCGAGCGCAGCTCGTGGCTGGCGTTGGCCAGCAGGCTCTTGTGGGAGCGCAGCAGTGTCTCGATGCGCGCGGCCGCCCGGTTGAAGCTCGCTGCGAGCGCCGCCACCTCGTCGCGCCCCTCCTCGGCGACGCGCTGGTGCAGTGCGCCGGCGCCGAAGGCTTCTACGCCCTGCTTGAGCGCCTCGAGCCGGCGCGTGAGGTGCCGCACCACTGGCCACGCCCCGGCCGCCACCGCTGCCAGCAGCAAGAGCAGCAGCGCGGCAAGCCCCAGGCCACCGGGCACCCCGCGTGGCATCCAGGGCCCGCCGCCCGGCGCCGCCGGGCCGTGCAGCGCCGCCGGGCCGTGTGCCCCCGACGGGCCGACGCGGGGTGGCGGCGCCATGCGCAGCACGCGCAGCGTGCGTCCGTCGTCCAGCGCGAACGCCAGCTCGCGAAGCGGTGCGCCGGCGGGAGGACCGTCGCCCTGCCGCGAGAGCAAGGCCGCGAAGCGCGGGCTTGCCGCGATGAGGCGGCCCTGGGCATCGTCGAGTGCCAGCGGGAGCCGCAGCCGCGACGACCACTCGGCAAGCGCCGCGGCCTGCTCCTGCACCGGCGCGTCCGCGCCGGGCAGCGAGCGCTGCAGCAGCTCCGCCCAGGCCGCGGCGCGCTGGCCTAGCCGTTCCTCCACGCGAGCGCGCTCCTGCTCGACATGCCGCTGCACCAGCCAGCCGGAGACCGCAGCGAACAGCGCGAGCGCCGCCACCACCGTCAGCCAGATGCGCAGGTACAGGGTGCGCACGAGCTTCAGTGGCCTTCGCCGTCGGCATCCTGCCGGCGCACGAAGAGGTAGCCGGCGCCGCGCACGGTCAGCACGCGGCGCGGATGGCGCGGGTCGTCCTCGATGGCGGCTCGGATGCGCGAGACGTGGACGTCGATGCTGCGGTCGAATGCATCGGCCGCGTGACCTTTCAGGGCGTCCATGATCTGGTCGCGCGAGAGCACCCGCCCGGCATGTCGCGCCAGAACCGCGAGCAGGTCGAACTGGTGGGCCGTGAGGTCGCAGGCGTGCCCGTCCAGCCGGGCCTGTCGAGCACCGAGGTCGATCTCCAGGCGGCCGAAGAGCAGCACCTCGTCGCCGGCAGGGCCGGCGCCGGCACGGCGCAGCAGCGCGCGCACCCGCGCCAGGAGCTCGCGCGGCTCGAAGGGCTTGGGAAGGTAGTCGTCGGCGCCGACCTCCAGGCCGACGATGCGGTCGAGTGGCTCGCCGCGCGCGGTGAGCATCAGCAGCGGCAGGCGGCGGGTGCGCGGGTCGGCGCGCAGCTCGCGGGTGAAGTCCAGCCCGTCGCCGT
>JBILNT010000134.1:0-10461 GCA_044374875.1 Rubrivivax sp. | reverse complement strand
CCTGGTCTGGACCGAAGCCGCCGATGGCACGAAGCTGCTCTACCGCGACGTGTATCACCAGAACGAGGTCGAGCAGAGCACCTACAACTTCGAGCACAGCGACGTCGAGTTCCTGCTCGGCGCGTTCAGCGCCCACGAGCGCCAGGCGCGGCACCTGATGGACGCGCAGCTGGCGCTGCCGGCCTACGAGCAGGTGCTCAAGGCGGCCCACACCTTCAACCTGCTGGATGCCCGCGGCGCCATCAGCGTCACCGAGCGCGCCGCCTACATCGGCCGCATCCGCAACCTGGCGCGCAGCGTCGCCCAGAGCTACCTCGACAGCCGTGCCCGCCTGGCCTTCCCGATGGCGCCCCGCGCCTGGGCCGACGAGGTCACGGCGCAACTGGCTCAGCAGTCGGCTGCGAAGAGGGCCTGAGCGATGATCCACGCCAAGAACCTGCTCGTCGAGCTCTTCGTCGAGGAACTGCCGCCCAAGGCGCTGAGGAAGCTCGGCGACGCCTTCGGCGCCGCGCTGCTGGCCGGGCTGCGCGCCCAGGGCCTGGCCGGCGACCACTCTGCGCTCAACACCTTCGCCAGCCCGCGCCGGCTTGCCGCACACGTCAGCCACGTGCTGCCGGTGGCGGCCGACCGCGCCGTCTCGCAGAAGCTGATGCCGGTGGCCGTGGGCCTGGATGCCTCCGGCCAGCCCACGCCGGCGCTGCTGAAGAAGCTGGCCGCCCTGGGGGTCGACGCCGCCGCAGCGGCTTCGCTGCGCCGCCAGCCCGACGGCAAGGCCGAGGTGCTGTTCCTCGACCTCACGCAGCCGGGCGCGACGCTCGCCGCCGGCCTGCAGGCCGCGCTCGACGAGGCCCTGGCGAAGCTGCCCATCCCCAAGGTGATGAAGTACCAGCTGGCCGATGGCTGGACCAGCGTGGACTTCGTGCGCCCCGCGCACTCGCTGGTGGCCTTGCACGGCGCCGACGTCGTGCCCGTGCGCACGCTGGGCCTGGCATCCGGCCGCGACACCCGCGGGCATCGCTTCGAGGCGCAGGTCGACCCGGTGCGCCTGCTCGACGCCGACCACTACGAGCGCCAGCTCGAGGAGCAGGGCGCGGTGATCGCGTCGTTCGCGGCGCGCCGCGCCGAGATCGCCCGCCAGCTCGCCGCCGCGGCCGCGCGCGAGGGCCTGGTGCCGGTCGACGACGCCGCGCTGCTCGACGAGGTGACGGCGCTGGTGGAGCGCCCGAACGTGCTGACCTGCCGCTTCGAGCCCGAGTTCCTGGCCGTGCCGCAGGAGTGCCTCATCCTGACGATGAAGGCCAACCAGAAGTACTTCCCGCTGCTCGACGCCGCCGGTCGCCTGACCAACCGCTTCCTCGTCGTCAGCAACATCCGCCCCGACGACCCGGCGCGCGTGATCCAGGGCAACGAGCGGGTGGTGCGCCCGCGTCTGGCCGATGCCAAGTTCTTCTTCGACCAGGACAGGAAGCGCACGCTCGCCTCGCGCGTGCCGGGCCTGGCCAAGGTGGTGTACCACGGCAAGCTGGGCTCGCAGGGCGAACGTGTCGAGCGCGTGCGGGTCATCGCCGGCGCCATCGGCATGAAGCTCGGCGGTCTCGCGCTGGCCGACCTGGCCGACGAGGCCGCGACCCTGGCCAAGGCCGACCTGCTGACCGACATGGTCGGCGAGTTCCCCGAGCTGCAGGGCATCATGGGTGCCTACTACGCCCGCCACGACGGCCTGCGCGACGCCATCGCCGACGCCATCGAGGACCACTACAAGCCGCGCTTCGCCGGCGACGCGCTGCCGCGTGGCGACGTCGGCCTGGTGGTGGCGCTGGCCGACAAGCTCGAGACGCTGGCCGGCCTGTTCGGCATCGGCCAGCTGCCGACCGGTGACAAGGACCCCTTCGCGCTGCGTCGCCACGCGCTGGGCGTGATCCGGATGATCGTCGAGCGCCGGCTGCCGCTGGACATCCACGAACTCGTGGCCGAGGCCTTCCGCGCCTTCCCCGAGGGCCATGGCCAGGCGCAGGCCGAGGTCGGCTTCTTCCTGCGCGAGCGTCTCGTCGGCTGGCTGCGCGAGCAGGGCTACTCGGCGCAGGAGGTCGAGGCCGTGATCGAGGCCCGCCCCGAGCGCTGGGCCGAGATCCCGGCGCGCCTGGACGCCGTGCGCGCCTTCAACGCGCTGCCCGAGGCGGCGTCGCTGGCGGCGGCCAACAAGCGCGTGGGCAACATCCTGAAGAAGTCGGAAGGCGGCGCCGCGCTGGCGGTCGATCCGTCCTTGCTGGCCGAGCCCGCCGAATCCGCGTTGCACGCCGCGATCGAGGCCGCCGCGCCGCGGGCCGACGCTGCCTTCGCGGCCGGCGACTACACCGGCGCGCTGCGCGCGCTGGCGGCGCTCAAGGGGCCGGTCGACGCCTTCTTCGACGGCGTGATGGTCAATGCCGAGGACCCGCGGCTGCGCGCCAACCGGCTCGCGCTGCTGGCGCGGCTGCACGCGGCGATGAACCGCGTGGCTGACCTGTCGCGGCTGGCGGCGTAGGGGCCCGGCGATGCCCGCCCGCCCGAGCACCCCGCACGGCCCGAAGCTGCTGATCCTGGGCCGCGACGGCATCCTCAACGAGTACCGCGACGACCACGTCAAGGCGCCGGAGGAGTGGGTGCCCGTCAAGGGGGCGCTAGAAGCCGTGGCCCGGCTGAACCACGCCGGCTGGCACGTCGTGGTGGCCACCAACCAGGCGGGCATCGGGCGCGGGATGATCGACATGGCCTCGATCAACGCCATCCACGCCCACATGCACCGCCTGCTGCAGACCCACGGCGGGCGCATCGACGCCGTCTTCTTCTGCCCGCACGCCCCCGAGGAGCAGTGCGACTGCCGCAAGCCGCTGCCCGGCATGCTGCGCGAGATCGGCCGCCGATACGGTGCCGACCTCGCCAACGTGCCGATGGCCTCGGACACGCTGCGTGACCTGCTTGCGGCCGAGGCCGCCGGCTGCGAGCCCCACCTCGTGCTCAGCGGCCGCGCCGAGGGCATCGGCGACGAACAGGTGCGCCACATGCTGGAGAAGGTGCCGCGGGCGCGGGTGCATTCCAGCCTGGCCGCCTTCGCCGACCACCTGCTCGAGCGCGACCACGTCGCCGACCGGGCGCACGGGAGCCTCGCCTGATGCGCGCGGTCTGGGCCCTGCGCTCCTTCGCCTACGTGCTGTGGCTGGCCGTCACCGTGGTGCCGTGGGCGCTGGCGGTGCTGGCGATGTCGCCGTTCGTCTCCAGCACGCGCCTGTACTGGGCCTGCGTGGGCTGGCTGCGCGTGGCCATTCACGGCGCGCGGGTGATCTGCGGCGTGCGCTGGCGCGTCACCGGCATGGAGAACGTGCCCACCGCCGCCGACGCGCGCAGTGCCGTGCTGCTGGCGCCCAAGCACCAGTCGACCTGGGAAACCTTCGCGCTGCCCACGCTGATGCCGCACCCGCTGGCCTACGTGTTCAAGCGCGAGCTGCTCTACATCCCGTTCTTCGGCTGGGCGATGGGCCGGCTGGACATGATCCACATCGATCGCAGCCGGCGCACCGAGGCCTGGAACAAGGTGGCCGAGCAGGGCCGGCGCCTGTTCGCCGAGGGCATCTGGGTCATCATGTTCCCCGAGGGCACGCGCACGCCGCGCGGCGGCCAGGGCACCTACAAGACCGGCGCCTCCCGACTGGCCATCGCCACCGGCGTGCCCATCGTCCCTATCGCCGCCACTTCGGCGCGCTGCTGGCCGCGCAGGAGCTTCCTGCTGCGCCCGGGCGTCGTCGACGTCTCGATCGGCCGGCCGATTCCCACGGCAGGGCGCGCGCCTGAAGAGCTCATGGCCGAGGTCGAGCGCTGGATCGAGGCCGAGATGCGTCGCCTCGACCCCGAGGCCTACGAGGGCCGCGCCGCCTAGAATCCGCGCATGCCCAGCGCCGCGCCGCAGCCGCCGACGTCGATGCAGCTGTCGCTGTTCGACCTGCTGCCGGCGCACGAGGCGCCCGCGCCGCCGCGTGCCGGCACGGTGCCGGCTTCGTCGCCACCGGCGGCTGGCGCCCCGCTCGCCCCGGCACCGAGCTTCCTGCATCCCCGCGCCCACCGCGAACTGCTGCTCGATGACCATCGCATCGGCTACGAGTTGCGGCGGGCGCGCCGCCGGACCATCGGCTTCACCATCGGCCACGAGGGGCTGACCGTCAGCGCCCCGCGCTGGGTCGGGCTTGGCGACATCGAGCAGGCGCTGCGCGCGAAGTCGCGCTGGATCCTGCGCAAGCTGCAGGAGCAGCGCGAGCGTGGCCGGCGCCTGGAGGCTGCACGCGTGGCCTGGGCCGACGGCGTCGAGCTGCCGTTCCTCGGTGCCCGCATCGTCGTCGTGCTCGACGCCGCAGCCAGCGGCGCCATCCTGCACGAACCCATAGCGCCGGGCGCACCGCGCCCGCTGCGCATCGCGCTGGCACGAGATGCCGCGCCGGCGCAGATCCGTGACACCGTCCAGGCCTGGCTGCAGCGTCAGGCGCGGCGCATCTTCGAGGAGCGCTGCGCCCACTTCGCGCCGCGGCTGGGCGTCAGCGTGCGGCGGATGTCACTGAGCTCGGCGGCCACCCGCTGGGGCAGCGCCAGTGCCGATGGTTCGGTGCGGCTGAACTGGCGCCTGGTGCACTTCGGGCTGCCGGTGATCGACTACGTCGTGACCCACGAACTGGCGCACCTGCGCGAGATGAACCACGGCCCGGCGTTCTGGGGCGTGGTGCGCTCGGTGCTGCCCGAGTACGAGCAGGCCCAGGGCGCGCTGCGGCAGCAGGTGCTGCCGGTCTTCGAGTAGCCCTGCGTGGGTACCATACCCGAGGGTTTCCTGGCGGTGCCTGACCTGCGCCGCACGCTGCGCGCGCTCGGCGCCGGGCCGCTGCACGAGGGGGCGCTGCTGCGCGCCTGGCTGGCCGGCCGGGCGCTGGACGCCGGGCGGCGGCGTGTCGAGGACTTCCTGCCGGCGCCGCTGCGCGCCGGGCTGCCGGCGCTGGACCAAGCGCTCGAGTCCGTCGCCCGGCTCGCGTCGCGTCACCCCGCCGAGGACGGATCCGAGCGTCTGCTGGTGCGGCTGGCCGACGGCCAGACGGTCGAGAGCGTGCTGCTGCCGCGCGGCGGGCTGTGCGTGTCCACCCAGGTCGGCTGCGCGGTGGGCTGCGTGTTCTGCATGACCGGGCAGGGCGGCCTGGTGCGCCAGGTCGGCAGCGCCGAGATCGCCGGCCAGGTCGCGCTGGCGCGGCGGCTGCGCGAGGTGCGCAAGGTCGTGTTCATGGGCATGGGCGAGCCGGCGCACAACCTGGACGCCGTGCTCGAGGCCATCGAGCTGCTCGGCCGCGAGGGCGGCATCGGCCACAAGAGCCTGGTGTTCTCGACTGTCGGCGACCCGCGTGTCTTCGAGGTGCTGCCCAAGGGCCCGGTGCGGCCGGCGCTGGCGCTGTCGCTGCACACCACGCGCGCCGACCTGCGCGAGCGCCTGCTGCCGCGCGCGCCGCGCATCGCCCCGGCCGACCTGCTGGCCCAGGGCGACGCCTACGCGCGCGCCAGCGGCTACCCGCTGCAGGTGCAGTGGACGCTGCTGGAAGGCGTCAACGACGGCGACGACGAGGTCGAGGCGCTGGTCGCGCTGATGCGCGGGCGCCACGCGATGCTCAACCTCATCCTCTACAACGAGGTCGACGGGCTGGAGTGGCGCCGCCCTGCCATGGCGCGCGCCATCGAGATGACCCGGGTGCTCAACCGCCGCGGCGTGCTCACCCGCATGCGCCACTCCGCAGGGCAGGACGTCGAGGGCGGCTGCGGACAACTGCGCGCCCGCGCCGCAGCGGCGGGGGCGGTGCCGATCCGGCTGCGTCGGCGGGAGGCGTCGGCATCGGCTGTGGGGTGACGATCGCTCGGTGACGGTCCCCGGGACAGGCAGGCCCGCGTGCCACGGCCGGTGGCGTCCGCGTGGCGCCGGGGTGCCCCACTCCGCTCATGTCCCCCGGGTCGCGCTGGAGCGCGCCCCTCCTCCTTGACTTCGCTGCGTGGGGCACCCCGTCCCCACGCCAGGGCAACGCCGTGGCGTGCCGCCTGGTGGATTGCCGCGGTGGCGGTCTCGGCCCGCAGCGAACCGTCGCATGGCCGGGGGCTCCGTCTTCCCCTGGGGGACAGACCGCGAAGCGGTCAGGGGGAGCGGCGGTGGCAAGCGTGCCGGACCCGATCCGGGTTTCCCGGTCGGGTCCGGAGCCCCCTCGGGGGGCGGCCGCCAGGCGGCCGGGGGCTCCGTCATCCCCAAGGGGACAGACCGCGAAGCGGTCAGGGGGAGAGGCGTATGCAAGCGTGCCGGGCCCGATCCGGGTTTCCCGGTCGGGCCCGGAGCCCCCTCGGGGGGCGGCCGCCAGGCGGCCGGGGGCTCACATCCTGCAGCCGCGGGCCGGATCGGGCAGAACCTTGACCGCGATGCCGGTGGCCAGGTTCTCGCGTCCCTTCACCTCGCGGATGTAGAAGTCCTGCACCGGGTTGTGCGCCGCCGACAGCGTGTACTTGCCGCGCGGGCTGTCCACCGTCATCTTGCGGATCGCGGCGACCATCGCGTCCTTCTTGGTGATGTCGCCCTTGGTCGCGTTCAGGCCGGCGGCCAGGATCTGCGCCGCGTCATAGCCCTGCACGGCGTAGACGTCGGGGTTCAGGCGGTTGGTCACCGCGTACTTGTTGCGGAACGCCTTGTTGCGCGGCGTGTCGATGCCGTCTGCGTAGTGCAGCGCGGTCAGCAGGCCCTGGGCCGAGGCGCCCTGCGCCTCCAGCGTGCCGTCGGTCAGGAAGCCCGAGCCCACCAGCGGGATGGTCCGCTTCAGGCCCGCGGCGTCGTAATCCTTGACGAACTTCACCGCGCCGGCACCCGCGAAGAAGGCGAACACCACGTCGGGCTTCTGCGCCGCGATCTCGGTCAGAAGCGCCTGGAACTCGACATTCGGGAACGGAAGGGAGAGATCCTTCAGCACCTTGCCGCCGCCCTTCTCGAAGGCCTCCGTGAAGCCCTTGACGGTCTCGGTGCCTGCGGCGTAGTTCCAGGTGATGGTCATCGCCCGCTTGTAGCCCTTCTGCGCGGCCAGCACGCCGGTGGCGTAGCCGGGCTGCCAGTTGCTGAACGACGAGCGGATGATGTTGGGCGCGCACAGCGGCCCGGTGATGGCGTCGGCGCCGGCGTTGGGCACGATCAGCAGCGTGCCGCTCTCCTTGGCGGCGCGAGCCATGGCCAGCGCTACGCCCGAGTGCACCGTGCCTACGATGACGTCGACCTGGTCGCGCTTGATCAGCTTGTTGACGTTGTCCGTGGCCTTGCTGGGGTCGCTCTCGTCGTCGACCTTGAAGTACTGGATGGTGCGCCCGCCGAGCTTGCCGCCCTGCTCGTCGACGTAGAGCCGGAAGCCCTTCTCGATGGCGTCGCCCAGGGCGGCGAAGGTGCCCGTGGCCGGCAGCATCAGGCCGACCTTGATCGGTGCCTGGTTCTGGGCGTGGGCGGAAGTGACGGCGGCAGCGGCGAGCGCTGCGGCAGTGAGGGCGAGCTTGAGCTTCATTCCGGTCTCCGGGAAAGTACCGGGCCGAAGCATGCCCGCCCCCGGGCGCCGCGCCCACCCGGGATTTGCCTAGCGTCGGCCGCGCAGCAAGCCCTGTTCAGCGCAGGGGCAGGCCGACGTAGTTCTCGGCCATCGCGGTCTGCGCCGCGACCGATTCGCACAGGAACTCCAGTTCGGCGCGCTGCATGTTGGCGCCGAAGCTGCCGGTCTCGGGGAACTGGTGCATCAGCGACGTGAACCACCACGAGAAGCGCTCGGCCTTCCAGATGCGCGAGAGGGCGCGCGCCGAGTAGTGGTCGACCGCCCGCGCGTCGCCGCCGTAGTGCGCCTGCAGGGTCTGCGCGAGCAGCGCCACGTCCGAGGCGGCCAGGTTCAGGCCCTTGGCGCCGGTGGGCGGGACGATGTGCCCGGCGTCGCCCGCCAGGAACAGGCGTCCGAAGCGCAGCGGCTCGGCAACGAAGCTGCGCAGCGGCGCGATGCTCTTTTCCAGCGACGGGCCGGTGACCAGGTTTGCCGCCAGGTCGGCTGGCAGGCGCCGCCGCAGCTCGGCCCAGAAGGCGTCGTCCGACCAGTTCTCCACCTTGTCGTCGAGGCTGCACTGCACGTAGTAGCGGCTGCGGGTGCGACTGCGCATGCTGCACAGCAGGAAACCGCGATCGGTGTTGCCGTAGACCAGTTCGTGCGAGACGGGGGGCACGTCGGCCAGCAGGCCCAGCCAGCCGAAGGGGTAGACCTTCTCGTGCGTGGTGATCGCGCCGTCCGGCACGCTGGCGC
Source organism: Rubrivivax sp. (assembly GCA_044374875.1). Taxonomy (GTDB): domain Bacteria; phylum Pseudomonadota; class Gammaproteobacteria; order Burkholderiales; family Burkholderiaceae_C; genus Rubrivivax. The sequence continues at coordinate 2,110 of JBILNT010000134.1, read as the reverse complement.
GGCACACGCCGTGGAAGCCGTCGCAGCCGGCGATGAAGTCGGCGTCGATGCGGTGCTCCACGCCGTCCTGGCGGTACGTGACCCAGGGGCGCTCGCCGTCGAAGCCGGCGACGGTCACGTCCTCGGCCTCGTAGACGGTGGTGCGGCCGATCGCCGCGCGGTGCGCCATCAGGTCGCGCGTCACCTCGGTCTGGCCGTAGACCATCACGCGCTTGCCGGTCAGGGCTTGCAGGTCGATGCGGTGGCGCCGGCCGTCGAACAGGAGATCGAAGCCGTCGTGCGGCAGGCCCTCGGCGTGCATCCGCGTGCCCACGCCGACGCTGTCGAGCAGGTCGACCGTCGTCTGCTCCAGCACGCCGGCGCGGATGCGCCCGAGCACGTATTCGGCGCTGCGCTGCTCGATGACGACGTTGTCGATGCCTGCGGCGTGCAGCAACGCGCCGAGCAGCAGGCCCGAGGGGCCGGCGCCGACGATGGCGACCTGGGTGCGCATGGGATGTCTCCGGGGTAGGGTCTTGATTGGGGTCAAGGGTAGGCAGGCGCCGGCCTTCGCTCAATGGACGGAATCGGCAACTGCTTGAACAATCGGAACATGCCCGTCGCCTCACGCAACCAGCTTCCCGCGTACGCGCTCTACGGCGACGATGCATCGGCGACGGCGCTGGCCGACCGGCTGCACGTCGAGTCGATCGCCGAGCGCAGCCGCTTGCACGATTGGGAAATCCGCCCGCACCGGCACGACAGCGCGTTCCAGCTCCTGCTCGTGCTGCGCGGCCACGCCGAGGCCAGCCTCGACGGCGCCGGGGTGGCGCTGCAGGGGCCGGCCGCCGTGACGGTGCCGGCGCTTGCCGCGCACGGCTTCCGCTTCGACCGCGAGATCGAGGGTTTCGTGCTGACCGTCGACGAGCGCCACCTGCGCGCGCTGCTGGCCGACGAGCCTTCGCTGGCCGACGCCCTGCTGGTGCTGCGCGGCCGGCCTCTCGCGGCCCCGGCGGAGCCGCTTGGCGAGCTGGCGGTGCTGGCGCGAGCGCTGCACGCCGAGTGGCTGGGCCACGCCCGCTGGCGCCAGGGGGCGCTGGATGCGCTGCTGCGCCTGCTGCTGGTGGCCGTGGCGCGCGCCCTGCCCGAGGCCGGCGATCCGGCCGCCGCCTGGCCCGAGCGCGCGCTGGCCCACGTGCGACGCTACCGCCGGCTTGTCGACGCCCGCTTCCGCGAACAGCCGCGCCTGGACGCGATGGCGGCGCAGCTCGGCATCACGCCGACGCAGCTCAACCGCGTGTGCCGCCAGGTCCTCGGCCGCTCGGCGCTGGGCGTGCTGCACGCCCGGCTGATGCTCGAGGCGCAGCGCGAACTGGCCTACACGACCATGAGCGTCAAGCAGATCGCCCTCGGCCTGGGCTTCGCGGACGCCGCCTACTTCACCCGCTTCTTCCAGCGCCACGCCGGCGCCGCGCCCACCGCCTGGCGTTCGCGGGTGGCCGGTGGCGGTGGGGATTCGCCGGCCAGGGATTCACCGGTCGGGGATTCACCGCAGTGGAACGGAGGGCGCTGAGGTTCGCCGAGGGCGGGCGGATTCACCGCCGAGGGGCGCCGAGGGAGGAAACCTGAGTCGAGGACAGCGGGCTGCCGTCCACCTGCCTTCCTTCGATCCTCCGCGCCCCTCGGCGTCCCTCCGCGTCCTCCGTTCCTCTGCGGTGAAGCATGACCGCGGCAGACCGCCGTGCGGTGCCGGATCAGACCCTCTCCAGCACCACCGCGATGCCCTGGCCGACGCCGATGCACATCGTGCACAGCGCGTAGCGGCCGCCGACGGCGTGCAGCTGGTTGACGGCCGTGGTCGCCAGCCGTGCGCCGCTGGCGCCCAGCGGGTGGCCCAGCGCGATGGCGCCGCCGTTGGGGTTCACGCGCGGGTCGTCGTCGGCCAGGCCGAGCTGGCGCAGCACCGCCAGGCCCTGCGCGGCGAAGGCTTCGTTGAGCTCGATGACGTCCATCTGCGCCAGCGTCAGGCCGGTCAGCTCCAGCACCTTGCGCGTGGCGGGCGCCGGGCCGATGCCCATGATGCGCGGCGGCACGCCGGCCGTGGCCATGCCCACCACGCGGGCGCGCGGGG
>JBILNT010000133.1:0-10520 GCA_044374875.1 Rubrivivax sp. | reverse complement strand
GCCGAGCACGCGCTCGACGTCCAGTACGCCCAGAAGCTCGGCGTCAACCTGCAGGAACTGCTGATCTCCCAGCCCGACACCGGCGAGCAGGCACTCGAGATCGTCGATGCACTGGTGCGATCGGGCTCGGTCGACCTCATCGTCATCGACTCCGTCGCCGCGCTGACGCCCAAGGCCGAGCTCGAAGGCGAGATGGGCGATTCCCTGCCCGGGCTGCAGGCCCGCCTGATGAGCCAGGCGCTGCGCAAGCTCACGGCCACGATCAAGAAGACCAACTGCATGGTCATCTTCATCAACCAGATCCGGATGAAGATCGGCGTGATGTTCGGCAGCCCGGAAACCACCACCGGCGGCAATGCCCTGAAGTTCTATGCCTCGGTCCGCCTGGACATCCGCCGCACCGGCAGCATCAAGAAGGGTGAAGAGGTCATCGGCAACGAGACCGTCGTCAAGGTCGTCAAGAACAAGGTCAGCCCGCCCTTCAAGAAAGCGGAGTTCGACATCCTCTATGGCGAAGGCATCAGCCGCGAGGGTGAGGTCATCGACATGGGCGTCAATGCCCGCATCGTCGACAAGTCCGGAGCCTGGTACGCCTACAACGGCGAAAAGATCGGCCAGGGCAAGGACAACGCCCGTGAGTTCCTGCGCGAGAACCCCGAACTGGCCCGCGAGATCGAGAACAAGATCCGCGAGTCGCTGGGCATCGCGCTGCTGAACGCGCCGAGGGAAGAGGGCTGACTGCACGCCGGCTTGCGGGGCCTTCGCTCAAGGGGCGGGCCCTGCGCTACTTGTCCCAGCGCGAGCACTCGCGCGCCGAGTTGCAGCGCAAGCTGCTCCCGCATGCGCGGGCCGAACTGGCCGGTATCGGCGACGCCGTTGGCGTTGCCTCGGGCGACGAGGGCACGAACGGCCACCCCGCCGAGACCGGCGACCTCACCGAGACCGGCGACCCGGGCGAGGCTGCTGCTGCCCGCGTCGAGCGCCTGCTCGACGAACTGGCCGCAGCGGGCTGGCTGAGCGACGCACGCGCCGCCGAGTCGCTCGTCTCCACCAAGGCGCCACGATTCGGCGCGGCGCGGCTGCGTCACATGCTCGTCGAGCGGGGCGTCGCACGTGAAGCCGCCGATGCCGCACTCGAACAGGCGCGAGCCACCGAGTTCCAGCGTGCCTTCGAGGTCTGGCGCCGCCGCTTCGGCGAGCCCGCGACCGACGCCCCCGGGCGCGCCCGGCAGCAGCGCTTCCTGCTCTCGCGCGGCTTTCCTGCCGCCATCGTGCGTCGCATCACCGGCGGCGACACGGTCTTCGAAGACGACCCCGGCGACCTCTGACCGCCCAGGTCCCGGGCGGCCTGCACGGCGGGCGCATGCATGATGCTGCATAGCAGCATGCTAAACTCCTCGTCGGGCGCCGTGCTGCTGCGTCCGCGCAGCCCGCACCGTCCGCCCCCCCGCATGTCCCTCCCGCCCATCGCTGCCGAACGGCGGCTCCAGCACCGCCGCAGCCTCGTCGTCGAGGTCTTCTCCTGTGGCAACGGCCTGTGGCAGGTCGACGCCGTGCTCACCGACGTCAAGACCCGTGACGTCCACAAGGAAACCGGCCTGCGCCGTGCGGGCGAGCCTATCCACGAAATGCTGCTGCGTCTCGTCGTCGACGAACAGTTCGACATCGTCGCCGCCGGTTCCGAGACGCGCTGGATGCCGTACTCCGGCCAATGCGACGACCACGACGATGCCTACGAGCGCCTGGTCGGACTGAACCTGCTGCGCGGATTCCGCCACGGCCTGCGCGAGCGCGTCGGCGGGGTGATCGGCTGCACGCACATCACCGAGCTGGCGCAGGTGATTCCCACCTCTGTCATCCAGGCCTTCACCGGGCTCGTGATCGACACCCGCGGCAGTGCCGAGGGCGCCGAGCGCCCCTTCCAGATCGACCGCTGCCACGCCCTGCGCAGCGACGGCGAAGTCGTGCGTCTGCACTACCCGCGCTGGCACCGCCCGAGCGCACCCTCACCGGAACCGTCACCGAGGACCCCCGAATGAAGATCCACGAATACCAGGCCAAGGAACTGCTGAGGGCGCACGGCGTGCCGGTGCCGCGAGGGCACGCGGCGTTCACCGTGCGCGAGGCGGTGGAAGCGGCGCAGAAGCTCGGCGGCAGCGTCTGGGTGGTCAAGGCGCAGATCCACGCCGGCGGGCGCGGCAAGGGCGGCGGCGTCAAGCTCGCGCGCTCCCAGGCCGAGGTCGAGCAACTGGCCGGCCAGATCCTGGGCATGCAGCTCGTCACCCACCAGACCGGCCCGGCCGGCCAGAAGGTGCGCCGGCTGCTGGTCGAGGAAGGCGCCGACATCCGCAAGGAGTACTACGTCGCCGTGCTGACCGACCGCGCCACGCAGAAGGTCTGCGTCATGGCCAGCTCCGAAGGCGGCATGGACATCGAGGAAGTCGCCCACAGCACCCCGGAGAAGATCCTCAAGGTCTACGCCGACCCGCTGGTGGGCCTGACCGACGCCCAGGCGCTGGAACTTGCCCGCGGCATCGGCGTGCCCGAGGCCAGCCAGGCCCAGGCCGTGGACGTCCTGCGCAAGCTCTACGCCTGCTACATGGCCACCGACGCCAGCCTGGCCGAGATCAACCCCCTGATCCTCGAGGGCTCGGGCGCCATCAAGGCGCTGGACGCCAAGTTCAACTTCGACGGCAACGCCCTTTTCCGCCACCCCGAGATCGTCGCCTACCGCGACCTCGACGAGGAGGACCCGGCCGAGGTCGAGGCCAGCAAGTACGACCTGAGCTACATCAGCCTGGACGGCAACATCGGCTGCCTGGTCAACGGCGCGGGGCTGGCCATGGCCACCATGGACACCATCAAGCTCTTCGGCGGCGAGCCGGCGAACTTCCTGGACGTCGGCGGCGGGGCCACGGCCGAGAAGGTCACCGAGGCCTTCAAGATCATGCTCAAGAACGACAAGGTCGAGGGCATCCTGGTCAACATCTTCGGCGGCATCATGCGCTGCGACACCATTGCCGAGGGTGTGATCGCCGCGTGCAAGGCGGTGAACCTCAAGGTGCCGCTGGTGGTGCGGATGAAGGGCACCAACGAGGAGATCGGCAAGAAGATGCTGGCCGACTCGGGCCTGCCGATCATCAGCGCCGACACCATGGCCGACGCCGCGACCCGCATCGTCGCCGCAGTCAAGTGACCCACCCCTGTAGCGCCTTCGGCGCTCCCCCTCGAGGGGGCGTCGCCAGTGGACCGGCAAAGCCGGATCCACGGCGACCGCTTGGTCAGTGCGCTGCGTGCGCTGCCATCCCCTTCGAAGCCTCACAGCACACGAGAACAGCATGAGCATCCTGATCAACAAGGACACCCGCGTCATCACGCAGGGCATCACCGGCAAGACCGGGCAGTTCCACACCCGCATGTGCCGCGAGTACGCCAACGGCAGGAACTGCTTCGTCGCCGGGGTCAACCCGAAGAAGGCGGGCGAGGACTTCGAGGGCATCCCGATCTTCGCCAGCGTCAAGGACGCCAAGGCGCAGACGGGTGCGACGGTCAGCGTGATCTACGTGCCGCCGGCCGGCGCCGCCGCGGCCATCTGGGAAGCCGTGGAGGCCGACCTGGACCTGGCGATCTGCATCACCGAGGGCATCCCCATCAAGGACATGCTGGAGGTGCGCAACCGCATGAAGGCCAAGGAGGCCGCCGGCGGCAAGCGCACGCTGCTGCTGGGCCCCAACTGCCCCGGCACCATCACGCCCGAGGAGATCAAGATCGGCATCATGCCGGGGCACATCCACCGGAAGGGCCGCATCGGCGTGGTCAGCCGCTCGGGCACGCTGACCTACGAGGCCGTGGCGCAGCTCACCGAGATCGGGCTGGGGCAGAGCAGCGCGGTGGGCATCGGCGGCGACCCGATCAACGGGTTGAAGCACATCGACGTGATGAAGATGTTCAACGACGACCCCGAGACCGACGCCGTGATCATGATCGGCGAGATCGGCGGGCCCGACGAGGCCGAGGCGGCGCGCTGGTGCAAGGAGCACATGACCAAGCCGGTGGTGGGCTTCATCGCCGGCGTGACGGCGCCGGCGGGCAAGCGCATGGGCCACGCCGGGGCGCTGATCTCGGGCGGGGCCGACACGGCCGACGCCAAGCTGGCGATCATGGAGGAGTGCGGCTTCAAGGTCACGCGCAACCCCTCGGAGATGGGGCGGCTGCTCAAGAGCCTGCTGTGAGCTGGCGCGGAGCGGCCGGCCGGCCGGCCGGGCCGGACGCCACGCTCGTGAAGGCTTGAAGGCGTGAAGGCGTGACATGACGACGGGGCCCGCGGGCCCCGTCTGCCGTTCGGCGGCGATTGCGCGTCGCCCGTGCGCCCGCGGGCAACAGCCACGCCGCCCACCCCGCATCTGTAATTCCCGCAATCTGGCCGGGGGCGTATACCCCTACACTCGCCGGTTCCTTCAGACCTCTGACGCAGCCCGAGACCCGCCGATGGACACGTTCATGCATGCCGACTTCTGGATCGCCGTCGGCCAGATCATCATGATCGACATCCTGCTCGGTGGCGACAACGCGGTCGTGATCGCGCTGGCGTGCCGCAAGCTGCCGCCGGCGCAGCGCACCAAGGGCATCATGTGGGGCACGGCCGGCGCCATCGGCTTGCGCGTGATCCTGATCTTCTTTGCCCTCACGCTGCTGGCCATCCCGTTCCTCAAGCTCGTCGGCGCGGCGCTGCTGGTGTGGATCGGCGTCAAGCTGCTGGCCCCGGAGGACGAAGACGGCCACGGCGACATCCAGGCCTCCGACAAGCTCTGGGCCGCCGTCAAGACCGTGATCGTGGCCGACCTCGTCATGAGCGTCGACAACGTCATCGCCATCGCCGGCGCCGCCGAGGGCGCGGGCGGTGATCACAAGATGCCGCTGGTCGTCTTCGGCCTGCTGGTCTCGATCCCCATCATCGTCTGGGGCAGCCAGCTCGTCATCAAGCTGATGGACCGCTTCCCGGTGATCATCGTCGCCGGCGGCATGCTGCTGGGTTGGATCGCCGGCACCATGGCCGTGACCGACCCCGCCGTGCTCGGCTACATGCCCACCGTGCCCGCCGGGAAGGCCGGCGCGCTGCCCGAGGTGTCGGCCGCGGTACGCTACGGTGCGGGCGTGGCCGGCGCCGCCCTGGTCTACCTCATCGGCATGCTCGTCAAGCGCCGTCGAGGCGCAACCCCGGGCGCGGCCGGCTGAGCGCCTTGCCGCCAGCGGCCCGCGTCGTCGGCCATCCGGGCGCATCCCGCCGATGAACAGCGCCGGCGCCACGCAGTACGGCCCCTACCGGCTGGTACGCCTGCTGGGCCGTGGCGCGATGGGCGAAGTGCACGTCGCCGTCGACACGCGCAACGGCGGCGCGGTCGCGCTCAAGGTCATCACCCTTGCGTCCGGCCAGACCGGGCCCGCGCTCGAGGAGGCCCGCCAGCGCTTCGTCGCCGAGGCCGTGCACGGCCGCCGGCTCGAGCATCCGGGCATCGTGCGCGTGCTCGACGCTGGCCTCGAGGGCGACCGCGGCTGGATCGCCATGGAGCCGGTCGCCGGGAGTGACCTGCACCGGTACACCCAGCCCCGGCGCCTGCTGCCCGAGGCGCTGGTGCTGAAGGTCGGCGAGCGCGTGGCGCTGGCGCTGGCGCACGCCCACCGTGCCGGCGTCGTGCACCGCGACGTCAAGCCCTCGAACATCCTCGTCGACTGGAGCGCCGACCAGGTCAAGCTCTCGGACTTCGGCATGGCCCGGCTGGCGAATGCCGAGCGCACGCGCACCGGCCTCGTGCTCGGCTCGCCCGCCTACATGGCCCCCGAACTGCTGGCCGGTGCCCCGCCTTCGCCGGCCAGCGACATCTACGCACTGGGCGTGACGCTGTTCCAGCTCCTGGCCGGCCGCCTGCCTTTCGTCGAGGGCAACCTCGGCGAGTTGCTGCGCCAGGTGGCCACCCAGCCGCCGCCCGACCTGCACGCCCTGCGCCCCGGGATGCCGGCCGCGCTGGCGGCCTGCATCGCGCGCATGCTGGCGAAGGCGCCCGCCGAGCGGCCGGCGGGGGCCGACCAGGCCGCCGCCGAACTGCGCGCCCTCGCCGAGGCGCTGGCTGCCGGAACGGGCCGCACTTCCGACAGCTAGCCAGGGACGCCTCAGGCGCGTCGCCGCGCTCGCTCTGGAAACGGTGCGAAGTCACGCTGCGCGACGCTTGTGCACCCTCGGGAGGGTCTTCTTCCGTTGCACAATCGTTCGCACCATCGTCCCCATGCGCGCCCCAAATTCCATGCCGATCGAGCTCTTTGCCGCCGTCGACCCCGGTCGCGCGCGCAGCAACAACGAGGACGCGGTCGCGATCGACCCCGACGTCGGCCTGGCCGTGCTGGCCGACGGCATGGGCGGCTACAACGCCGGCGAGGTGGCCAGCCAGATGGCCACCACCTTCATCCGTACCGAACTCGGCCGCTGGCTGCGCGAGGCCAACAGCCAGGCCAGCGACGCCGACGTTCGCCGGGCGATGGACATCTGCGTGGACAACGCCAACCGCGCCATCTTCCACGCCGCGAACTCCAACCCGCAGTACGCCGGCATGGGCACCACGCTGGTCGTCGGCGCCTTCCACGAAGGCCGCCTGCTGGTGGGCCACGTCGGCGACTCCCGCGCCTACCGCCTGCGCGGCGGCCGGCTGCAGCAGATCACGCGCGACCACTCGCTGCTGCAGGAACAGATCGACGCCGGCCTGATCACCGCCGAGCAGGCTGCCTTCTCGGCCAACAAGAACCTCGTCACGCGCGCCGTGGGCGTGGAGGCCACCGTGCTGCTGGAAACCCACCAGCACGAGGTGCAGCCCGGTGACCTCTACCTGATGTGTTCCGACGGGCTGTCGGACATGATCGACGACGGCACCATCGCCCTCCTGCTGCAGCGCGGCGACCCGCTGGAGGCCCTGGGTCGCGCGCTGATCGAGGCCGCGAACGAGGCGGGCGGCAGGGATAATATCTCGGTGATACTGGCGCGCGCCGGCGGCGCCGGAAGCATGGCTTCACGGTCGTGGTGGCCGTTCAGTCGCTGAGCATCCGGTTGGCGTGCCGCGGCCCGGGGACATCGCCACGAGGCGTCACCCCCGTGAAGACGCGGCACTAACGAGGTCAGGCATGGGCAAGCTGGTCGTTTCGCTCGACGGTGTGGTCATCAAGGAAATCCAGATCACGAAGGACAAGACCACGCTCGGTCGTCGGCCCTACAACGACATCGTGATCGACAACCTCGCCGTCAGCGGCGAGCACGCCGTGCTGCAGATGGCGGGCAACGACGTCTTCATCGAAGACCTCAACAGCACCAACGGCACCTACATCAACGGCAAGGCGATCAAGAAGCAGCTGCTGCAGCACAACGACACCGTCGAGGTCGGCAAGTACAAGATCAAGTACCTCGTCGAGGACAGCAGCGACCACGAGAAGACGATGATCATGCGCCCCGGGGCCACCGAGGCGCTCGCTCCGGCCGCCTCGGCGTACTCACCCTCGACCCTGCCGCCGATGGCCGACAGCAACTTCGGCGGCCTCGGGCCCGCGGTCGCGGCCCCGTCGGCGGCCGCCGGCGCGGCGACGGCCTTGCTCCGCGTGCTCAACGGCGCCGCTGCCGGTCGCGAGGTGGTGCTCACCAAGGTCGTCACCACCGTCGGCAAGCCCGGCGTGCAGGTGGCCTCGATCACGCGCCGGCCCCAGGGCTACGCGTTCTCCCACGTCGAGGGCACCGGCCGTCCCAGCGTCAACGGCATGCCGCTGGCGGGTGACTCCATCCCGCTGCGCAACGGCGACGTCATCGAGCTCGCCGGCACGCAGATGCAGTTCATCCAGCGCTGACGACGCGGCGCGCCCGAAGGGGCGCAGCGCTGCCGGCACCGGCACCGTTGTCATGGCCAATTGAATCCGCGGCGTGTCACCTGGTGCGCCGTGGCCGGCGCCGCGCGTGACACCCTTCACGCCGCCGGCCACCGCCTTGCATGGAGCCTGCGGTTCAGGGGCGGGCCGCCTTGCGCCGCGCCCGGCCCGGGTACAGCATTGGCAACGTTCCAGCCCCGCTTGCCATGCTGATCCGCGTCCTCGGCTGTTCAGGCTCCATCGCCGCCGGCAGCCGAACCACCTCGTTCCTCGTCGACGACGACCTGCTCGTCGACGCGGGCACCGGCGTGGGCGACCTCAGCCTGGAGGAACTGGCGCGCATCGACCACGTCCTGGTCACGCATTCCCACCTCGATCACGTGCTGGCCATCGGCTTGCTGGCCGACTGCGTGACGCGACTGCGCGCCGCGGCGCAGCGGCCGCCTATCGCCGTGCACGCGCTGCCCGAGACCATCGCCGCGCTGCGCGAACACGTCTTCAACGGGGTGATCTGGCCCGACTTCACCCGCCTGCCCAGCGCCGACGCGCCGGTGCTGGCCTTCCGCCCCTTCGAGGTAGGGCAGGTGCTGCGGGTGGGCCGCCGCCAGGTGGAGGTGCTGCCGGCCGCGCACACCGTGCCCGCGGTGGGTTTCGCCGTTCACGACGGCGACGACCGGGGCCACCCGGGCGACGCTGGCGGCGCCTGGGTCTTCACCGGCGACACCGGGCCCAACCCGGCGCTGTGGCAGCGGCTGGCCAGCATGCGCGTGGCCGCGCTCGTCATCGAGACCGCCTTCAGCGACGAAGAGCACGTGCTGGCCGGCATCAGCCGCCACCTCAACCCGCGGCGCCTGCAGCGCGAGCTCGAGCTGCTGGCCGGGTGCGTGGACGTGTGGATCACCCACATCAAGCCTGGCGAGGTCGACGCCGTGATGAGCGAGATCGCCGCGCAGGGCAGTCGCCACCGCATCGGCGCGTTGGTCACCGGGCAGAGGATGACGGTCGGGGGCTGAGGGCGCCGTTCGCGCGCATGGCCTGCGCACGGGCTTCCTTCGGCCCGCCTGCGATCCGCGCGCGATCCCGGCGGCCCCCGGCCGCGGGTTTCAAGTTGTCGCAGGACCGACGCGTTGTGTCGGCCGTGGCACTCGCCTGCCGCAACGCGCCACATCGGGGTGACCATTCCCGTCACCCGTCTGGCGTCATTCGTGAAGCGCCTCACGACTCGCGGGGGCATTCGCCGCCCGCTTGGGTTGGCACGGCCCGTGCAACGCAGGAAGGGTCAGTTTCACAACCCACCTCACCATTCGGGAGTTCGTGCATGAACATGAAGCGTCAGCTGAAGCGTGCCCAGAAGGGCTTCACCCTGATCGAACTGATGATCGTCGTGGCGATCATCGGCATCCTGGCGGCGGTGGCGCTGCCGGCCTATCAGAACTACATCAAGCGTGCCGCGTACTCCGAGGTGATCGCCGCGATCAATCCGATCAAGACCGCCATCGCCGAGTGCTTCCAGACCAACAACGATCTGGCGCTTTGCGACACCTTCGCTGAACTCAACGTCACTGCCCCTTCGGCCACCAACGTCTTCAACAGCGCGACCGTCACGGCCACGACGGCCGCGATCGTCGCCACGCCCAAGGCGGTCAAGGGCATCGCGACCACGGACACCTGCACCCTCACCCCCACGGCTGCTGGCGGCGCATTGACCTGGGCGTACAGCGGCGGGTGCGTGACGGCGGGCTACGTCAAGAACTGAGTCGGGGCCGTCACCCGATCGCCGGGTTCCAGGCCACTTCCGACACCCGCACACGGGGCGGCTCCGCAGGAGCCGCCCCGTTTTCGTTGTGCGCCCGGCACGGGCGCACTCTTGCGGGTGCAAGTCCCGCCGTAAGTTGATCACAGCGAACGAAGCGAAGCGCAACTGCATGAGGGCGACCGAGTGTGGGGAGGAAGCGCGGAGCGAAGCTGCGAGCCGATGGACAAGAACCGGATAGAAGGCGCTGCCGAGCAGGGCGAGCGGGCAACGAACCGCAAAGCTCTCGTGATCAAGGCGAGGCGGCGTAGATCCGGCGGCTGTGCAGCGAAGGAGTGCGTTCTTACCCGGGGAGATCTCGCCTTGTGGGTGAAAGCCCGACGGCCGGAGCCGGAGCGAGAAGTCAGCAGAGGCCGTAGTAGTCCGAGTCGGGGGCCGAGGAGGCTGGGCCAAAAGGACGAAGGGCCGAACGAGAGTGAGTGACCGAGGACATGGGGATGTCAAAGGCCATGCGTCAGATGCCGGAGCGATCCGGGCGGGTGGGCGTAGCGCAGGGTGAAGCCATGCGTGATCTCATCAGCGACGAAGCCAGCGGCCCGCCCCGTGAGCACCCGGGCGCAGGGTCGGCAAGGCCGAAGGCGGGGGCTGGCACCCTGCTGGAGGCGGCGCTGACGACAGAGAACCTGCAAGCGGCGTGGAAGCGCGTGAAGGCCAACAAGGGTGCGGCGGGGGTGGACGGGCTCGACATCGAGCAAACGGCCCAGCTGCTGCGCACGAGTTGGCCGCAAACGCGCCAAGCGCTGCTGGCGGGCACATACCGGCCCCTGCCGGTACGCAAGGTGATGATTCCCAAACCGGACGGCAGCCAGCG
>JBILNT010000273.1:0-3119 GCA_044374875.1 Rubrivivax sp. | reverse complement strand
CGTCGAGCGTGCCCTTGTTGACCGCGTCGAGCAGCTGGAACGCCGGGACCACGGCGCCCGAGGGCAGAACCTCGATCTTCAGGCGGTTGCCCGCCATGTCGTTGACCTTCTTGGCGAAGTCGTTGGCGTACTCGTGGAAGATGTCCTTGGCCGGCCAGGTGCTCTGGAATCGGAAGGTGGTGGTCTGCGCGACGGCGATCATCGGCACGGCCATCGCACCGGCACCGGCGGTTGCGGCACCGGCGGCCTTCAGGAAGCGGCGGCGGGGAGCAGGCTTCTTCACGTCTTCGGTCATCGGGGTCTCCTGGGGATGGAACGGGAACGGAACACAACGGCAGAACGGCTGTCGTGATGATATGTCCTGGACAAACCAACCCCTCACTATTTGCAAAGGGATGACCCTTCGCAATCGGGATAACCCCCCGCTCCCCGGCCGCCCAAGCTCCTACGGCCAGGCGACTTCCCGCCAGAGGCCCCGGCTGCGGGCCGCCAGCGCGTCGCGCACGGTGTCGGGCAGCAGGCGTTGGCGCATGGCGAAGTCCATCGTCACCAGCGCGGCGTCGACGGTCATCTCGCCTGCGGCAGCGAGCTCGAGCGCCTCGGCCACCGGCATCAGCCGGAACTCCTGGACCTCGCCGTCCTGGTTGCGCGGGATCAGGCCGGGCGGCAACTCGACGTCGAATGCGTGCAGCCACTCGTGCTGCAGGCCCTCGGGGATGTCTCGCCGCAGGCCGATCACCCGCCCGGGCCGTGCCGCGGCCAGGTGTGCCGGGAGCAGGCCGGCTTCCTCCCAGCCTTCGCGGACCAGGGTCTCGCGCGGCGACTGCCCGTCGGGCACGCCGCCGCCAATCAGGTTGTCGAACAGGCCTGGGTCGGTGGCCTTCGTGGAGGATCGACGCGCGATCCACAGGTGCGACGGGCGGCCGCCCGCACCGGCGACCCACCCGTTGGCGTGCGCGCCGAAGGTGAGCGTGCCCCAGAAGCGCGACGCCGCGCGCTCGGTGCGGGCGAGGCGCTCGCCGCTGGTGGGGCAGAAGATAGCGTAGGTCTCGTCGCGCCAGGCGCGCACCAGGCCTAGCGCGCGCAGCGCGGCGTTGATCTCGGCCAGGGCCGCGTCCCGCTCGGCCGGACCGACTGTCAGGTCGACCGCGCCGTCATCGATCGCCAGCGCCGCCGGGTGGTCGGCCAGCGCAGCCAGGTGGGCGCGGGCGACCGATCCGACCTCGCGTCCCGCGATGCGGAAGGGCACCCGCGCGGCGAGGTCCGCCGCCTGGGCCGCCTCGACCGCCGCCCAGTGGCCCGCCGCGGCGCTCACTGGGCTACCCTCCGCGCTTCGCGCTCCGGTATGAGCGCTTGGGAGCGGCCCGGCGCGCTCACTAGGCTACCCTCCGCGCTTCGCACTCCGGGATGAGCGCTTGGGAGCGGCCCGGCGCGCTCATGCCGCGCGGCGATCGGCGGCGCCCGTGCGCCACTCGGGCATCAGTCGCTCCCACTTCTGGCGTGCGGCCTTCAGGTGGCGCTCCTTGACGTGGCCGTAGCCGCGGATCTCCTCGGGGATGCGGGCGATCTCGGCGGCCAGCGCCACGTTGTCGGCGTTCAGCGTGCGCAGCATCTCGTCGATGCAGGCCTGGTACTCGGTGATCAGTGCGCGCTCGGTACGGCGCTCCTCGGTGCGGCCGAAGGGGTCGAGCGCGGTGCCGCGCAGCCCCTTGAGCTTCGCCAGCACCGAGAAGGCGGTGCGCATCCAGGAGCCGAAGGGCTGCTTGACGAGCTCGCCCTTCTCGTTGCGCCGGGCCAGCATCGGCGGCGCGAGGTGGTGCACGAGCCGGTACTCGCCCTCGAACATCGACTCGACCTTGGCGGTGAAGGCCGGGTCGGTGTGCAGGCGGGCGACCTCGTACTCGTCCTTGTAGGCCATCAGCTTGAACAGGTAGCGTGCCACGGCCTCTGACAGCGCCGTGCCCTTGCCGAGCTTCGCCTCGGCGTCGCGCACCTTGCGCACGAAGGCCTCGTAGCGCGCGGCGTAGGCGGCGTCCTGGTAGCCGGTGAGAAACTCGACGCGCTGGCCCACCATCTCGTCGAGCGAAGGCTTGCGCACGAACTCGATGACCTGCCGCGCCGCGAACAGTGACTGCACGGCGGCCAGGTCGTGGGCGCAGCGGCGGCCCCACTCGAAGGCGGCCTTGTTGTTCTCGATCTGCACGCCGTTCAACTCGATGGCGCGCATCAGTGCGGCGTGGCTCAGCGGGATGCGGCCCTGCTGCCACGCGTAGCCCAGCATCAGCGGGTTGGTGTAGATCGAGTCGCCGAGCAACTGCACGGCCGCCTGCTCGGCGTCGAAGGCGCCGACGAGCGACTCGCCGACGCTGCCGCGCAGCGCGCTCTCGCAGTTCGCCGTCGGCGACTTCCAGTCGGCGTTCCGCACGAAGGCGGCGGTCGGCGTGCCGTGCGTGTTCAGCGCCACGAAGGTGCGGCCCGGCTGCATCACGGTCAGCGTGTACTTCGAGGCACCGACGATCGCGTCGCAGGCGATCACGAGGTCGGCCTTGGCGGTGTCGACCTTGGTGGTGAAGATGGCGTCGGGCCGGTTGGCGATCTGCACGTGGCTCCAGGTCGCGCCACCCTTCTGCGCCAGGCCCGCCGAGTCCTGCGTGACGACGCCCTTGCCCTCGAGGTGCGCGGCCATGCCCAGCAGCTGGCCGATGGTGATGACGCCGGTGCCGCCGACGCCGGCCACCACGATGCCCCAGGCCTGCTCGGCCAGCGGCAGCGACGGCTCGGGGATCGGCGGCAGGCCGTCGAGCGAACCCTTCTTCTGCTTCTTCGGCTTCTTCAGCTGGCCGCCCTCGACCGTGACGAAGCTCGGGCAGAAGCCCTTCACGCAGGAGTAGTCCTTGTTGCAGGTGTTCTGGTTGATGCGGCGCTTGCGGCCGAACTCGGTCTCCACCGGCTCCACCGACAGGCAGTTGCTCTGCACGCCGCAGTCGCCACAGCCTTCGCACACCAGTTCGTTGATGACCACGCGCTTGTCGGGCTCGGCCATCGTGCCGCGCTTGCGGCGGCGGCGCTTCTCGGTGGCGCAGGTCTGGTCGTAGAGGATGACTGTCGTGCCCTCGAGC
>JBILNT010000299.1:0-3123 GCA_044374875.1 Rubrivivax sp. | reverse complement strand
ACGGGCAACGTGCTGGTGCAGGCGGGGGTGGGTACCGGCGACACGACGAGCGATGTGACGGCCAGCGCGAGCGCCGACATCGTCAGCGGCGGCGGCAACATCAGCGTGATCGCATCGGGCAGCGTGACGTTCAGCGCTCAGGCCGACATCCTGACGTCCAGCACGGGCGCGGGCAGCGGCAGCATCGACGTTCATGCCATCGCTGGCGACATCACCCAGGACAAGGACAGCCTGATCTCCAGTTCGGGCCTCTTCGCGACGGCGCGCCTGCTGGCACAGGGCGACGTCACCGTCGGTGACATCGTTCTCGCCAACGGCCAGGTCAGCGTCCAGAGCACGACCGGCTTGGTGTCGGACGCCGATGCGGCGAGCGACAGCGATCTCGACATCACGGCCGCCGGGCTGCGGCTGTGGGCTGGCGACGCGATCGGTGGCTCCACCCGCGACCTGGAGATCTCGGCCGGGACCTTGAGTGCCCGCGCGGGCTTCGGCGGCATCTTCCTGCTGCAGACCAACGACCTGACCGTCGACGATGTCACGGTCGTCGTCAGCCGCGTGCTGTCGGACGGAGCGTCCACCGTGGCGGCCGACCCGCTGTCGACGATGGCGGGCGAGAAACAGTCCGACGTCCGCACCATGGGCAACAACGGCGACATCGTGCTGCGCACGACGACCGGCAGCATCACGCTGAACAACGGCACAGTGCCCGGGGCGACCTCCGGCCCGTCCGACTTCATGGCCGTCAGTGCGCACGGCTCGGGCGACGTGCTGGTGCAGGCAGGTGTGGCCACCAACGACGCCGCGAGCGATGTGATCGTCAACGCCGACATCGGCAGCACCAGCGGCAACCTGAGCTTGCTCGCTTCCAGGAATGTCGCCTTGAACGGCGCTGCGGCGCTTCGAACCGCAGCGGGCACCGATGCGAGCAGGGGCAGCATCGACGTCCAGGCCACGGGGTCGATCACTCAGAGCACTTCGAGCCTGATCACCAGCACGGGCACCGCGGCAAGGGCCCGCCTGGTCGCGGGTCAGGACGTCACGGTCGGTCGGATCGACCTCAGCAACGGTCGCGTGGGCATCACGGCCACGTCGGGCAGCGTGTTCGACGCCGACTCGCCGAACGACAGCGTCGTCAATGTCACGACTCTCGGTCTGAGGGTGAACGCCGGCACTGGTGTGGGCCAGGGGCAGAACCCTCTGGAGACCCAGGTGGCCGCGCTGAGCGCGCGTGCGGGCGGTGGTGGGGTCTTCGTGACCGAGACCGATGACCTGACGGTTGGAGACGTGGCCGCCATCGTCGTCAACCGGGTGGCGAGCAGCGGGGAGACGGGCTCTCAGACCGTTGCGCTGCAGAGCGACGTGGTGACCACGGCCGACGGCAGCATCGTGCTGCTCGCAGGGGGCAGCATTACCTTGAGCGACGGCGCGGCGCCGGGGGCGACGGCTGACGACGTGGCGGTGAGTGCGAACGGCGCGGGCAATGTGCTGATCCAGGCGCTGGGTGCGGCAACGGACGTGACCGCCAGCGCCGACATCGTCAGCGGTCGTGGCAACGTCAGCGTGATCGCGACGCGCCATGTCAACTTCACCGGCACGGCCGACATCCGCAGCGGCGAGGCGGGCACGATAGACGTGCAGGCGATCGGCGGCAGTCTGACGATGGCCGACGGCAGCCTGTTCGACGGCGGCAGTGGCGACGTGCGCCTGCAGGCGGCGGTGAACGTGACGCTGGGCGGCGTGCTGACCACAGGCAACGTGGGGATCACGGCCACGGCAGGCTCGATCCTCGACGCAGGCGACCAGTACGTCGACGTCCGGGCGAGCGCCCTGCGCGCGACGGCAGGTACATCCATCGCCATCGCGACCGGAGCGAACGCCCTGGAGACCACCATCGGCACGCTGAGCGCTCGTGCGAGCGGCGGCGGCATCTTCATCCTGGAGACCGATGCCCTGGCCGTGGGCGATGTGGGCGTGGTCGTCAACCGGGTCGACGCCGGCGCGGGCACCGCGATCCAATCCGAGGCGGTCCGCAGCGACGTGGCGACGACGGGCAGCGACGGGAGCATCGTGCTCCGCACGAGCTCCGGCAGCATCACCCTCCAGGACGGTGGCGCGCCCGATGACGGGCAGGCCACGACCTTGAATTTCACGGGCACGGCGGTGCGTGCGCACGGCAGCGGCAACGTGCTGCTGCAGGCCCTCGGTGGAGGCGCGGACATCGTGGCCGAGGCGAACGCGGACGTGCGCAGCACGACGGGCCACATCACGCTGCGCGCGGCGCAGGTGATCGACCTGAGGGCTGGCGTGGACGTGACGACCACGGGCGCGGGCAGCCTGGACGTGATGGCGGGCACGGGCAGCCTGACGATGGCGGCGACGGCGACGCTGAACACGGTCAACGGGGACATCCGGGTCACGGCGGGCGATGGTGTGTCCGATCAGGTGACGATAGGCGTGATCACGGCGAGCAACGCGAACGTGGCGATCACGACGCCGGGCTCGGTGCAGGACAGCGACGACGTGAGTTCGGGCGACGACACGACGGTGGACGTGGTGGCGCGTGGGCTGCGGGTGGACGCGGGCAAGGGTCTGGGGTTGCTGGGCCAGAACGTGAACGCGATCGAGACGACGGTGGACGTGCTGTCGGCGTGGGTGCGGGGCTCGGACGGCGTGAACGTGCGCGAGACGGACGCGCTGGTGATCGGCGACGTGGTCAGTCAGGTGGACGCGACGAAGGCGGTGTCGGTGCAGACGGTGGGTGCGAGCGGGGCCACGAGCGCGAGCACTGAGACGACGCAGAGCGACGTGGTGACGACCAGCAGCGTGGCTGGCGGCGCCAACGGCAGCATCGTGATCCGCACGAACAACGGCACGCTGACGCTGCGCGAGGGCACGGCGCAGGTGGACTTGGACACGGGTGCGGCGGTGGTGGCCGACGGCAGCGGCAACGTGCTGCTGCAGGCCCTCGGTGGAGGCACGGACATCGTGGCCGAGGCGAACGCGGACATGCGCAGCACGACGGGCCACATCACGCTGCGCGCGGCGCAGGTGATCGACCTGAGGGCTGGCGTGGACGTGACGACCACGGGCGCGGGCAGCCTGGACGTGATGGCGGGCACGGGC
>JBILNT010000132.1:0-10612 GCA_044374875.1 Rubrivivax sp. | reverse complement strand
ATCACCAAGCGCAAGAAGAAGGTGCTGACGGTCTCGGCCGACGTCTACCGCCCCGCCGCCATCGAGCAGCTGCGCACCGTCACGGCGCAGGCCGGGGCCGAGTGGTTCCCGTCGGCACCCGACCAGAAGCCGCGCGACATCGCGCTGGCCGCGCTCGACCACGCCCGCCGCCACTTCTTCGACGTGCTGATCGTCGACACCGCCGGCCGCCTCGCGATCGACGAGGCGCTGATGGCCGAGATCCGCGACCTGCACGCCGCGATCAGGCCGGTCGAGACGCTGTTCGTCGTCGACGCGATGCAGGGCCAGGACGCGGTCAACGTCGCCAGGGCATTTCGGGAGGCACTGCCGCTCACGGGCATCGTGCTGACCAAGCTCGACGGCGACTCGCGCGGCGGCGCGGCGCTGTCGGTGCGTCAGGTGGCCGGTGCACCGATCAAGTTCGCCGGCATCTCCGAGAAGATCGACGGCCTCGAGGTCTTCGACGCCGACCGCCACGCCGGCCGCGTGCTCGGCATGGGCGACATCGTGGCGCTGGTCGAGGAGGTGCAGAAGGGTGTCGACCTGCAGGCCGCGCAGAAGCTCGCCGAGAAGGTCAAGTCCGGCAGCGGCTTCGACCTCGACGACTTCCTGTCCCAGATCTCGCAGATGAAGAAGATGGGCGGGCTCTCGGGCCTGATGGACAAGCTGCCGAGCCAGCTCACGGCCAAGGCCCAGGGCGCCGACATGGAGCGCGCCGAGCGCGACGTGCGCCGCATGGAAGGCATCATCTGCTCGATGACGCCGCTGGAGAGGCGCAAGCCCGAGCTGATCAAGGCCAGCCGCAAGCGCCGCATCGCCGCCGGTGCCGGCGTGCCGGTCCAGGAGGTCAACCGCCTGCTCAACCAGTTCGAGCAGATGCAGGGCATGATGAAGAAGATGAAGGGCGGCGGCCTGATGAAGATGATGAAGCGCATGGGCGGCGGCTTCCCGGGCCTGCCGCGCTGACGCGGCCGGGCGCTTTCGGGCGCCTGTCGAGCCGGCGCTGAAACGAGCCGATACGGATTCACGCGCCGCGCCGTTGACCACCGCCGACGGGCTGCGTACCTTCGGGCTTCAGTCTCAGCGTCGGCCTGCCGATACTTCCGACATGGACCCCCTCGACACCCTCGCCATGCCCGCACTGGCCGCGGCCGTCATCCTGCTGCTCGGCCTGCTGGTCGTGCGCATGCGGCGGCGCAAGGCCGCGGCCAGGCCGCGGCGCCGCGAGGCACTGGACACGGTGGCGGGCTGGCCACCGGAGTCGGCCCGCGTGATGACGACCAGCGAACGCCAGTCCTACGAACTGCTCAAGCGCGCCCTGCCCGGCTTCCTCGTGCTGGCACAGGTGC
Source organism: Rubrivivax sp. (assembly GCA_044374875.1). Taxonomy (GTDB): domain Bacteria; phylum Pseudomonadota; class Gammaproteobacteria; order Burkholderiales; family Burkholderiaceae_C; genus Rubrivivax. The sequence continues at coordinate 9,242 of JBILNT010000132.1, read as the reverse complement.
CGCTGTCGCGCTTCGTGCGCGTGCCCACCCGCAACGCCTACACCGAGTGGCTGCAACGTGTCGGTTCGCTCTCGGCCGACCTGCTGCTGTGCGACTCGGCCTCGCGCGTCATCGCCGTCGTCGACATCCGCTCGCCGCAGGAGACCGAGCGCAGCCGCAGGCGCCACGAACGCCAGGCCCGCGTGCTCCAGGCCGCCGGCATCCGCGTCTACACCTGGCGAGAAGGCGACCTGCCCACGGTCGCCGAGGTGCGCTCGACGCTTGGCGCCGAGCTCGGCAGGCAGGCCTTGCCCAGCCAGCCCCGGCAGTCGCAGCCCACGCCCACGAACTCGAGGCCGGTGCCGCTCATCCCGGTGGCCGAGATCGAGGAGATCCTCGCCGACGGCGACCTCGCCGTTCGTGACGCGAGGGAGCCGGTGCCCTCGAGCTTCTTCGACGACTCCGAACCGGCCGCTGCCGGCGCCCGCCGCTGAACGTCCACGCGGGCGGGTCGGAGCCCGCACCGCTAATCGAGCAGCGCCTGCGCGAACTCGCGGGCGTCGAAGGGCTGCAGGTCCTCGACCTTCTCGCCCACGCCGATGAAGTACACCGGCACGACCCGGCCCTGCTCGGCACCCCAGCGCGCGATGGCCGCCAGCACGCCGCCCTTGGCCGTGCCGTCGAGCTTGGTCACGACCAGGCCCGTGAGCCCGAGCGCGGCGTCGAAGGCCTTGACCTGGGCCAGCGCGTTCTGCCCGGTGTTGCCGTCGACCACCAGCAGCACCTCGTGGGGCGCGCCTTCCTGCGCCTTGGCGATGACGCGGCGGATCTTCTTCAGCTCCTCCATCAGGTGCAGCTGGGTCGGCAGGCGGCCTGCGGTGTCGGCGATCACGACGTCGCAGCCGCGGGCGCGGCCCGCCACCACGGCGTCGAAGGTCACCGCCGCGGGGTCGCCACCCTGCTGACTGACGATCTCCACCCGGTTGCGGTCGGCCCAGATGCCGAGCTGCTCGCGCGCGGCGGCGCGGAAGGTGTCCGCGGCCGCCAGCAGCACCTTCTGATCGGCCAGAGCCAGGTGTCGCGTGAGCTTGCCGATCGTCGTCGTCTTGCCCGCGCCATTGACCCCGACCACCATGACCACCGTGGGCGAGGCCTCGCCGATCACGAGCGGGCGCTGCAGCGGGCGCAGCAGCTCGGCCACCGCATCGGCGAGCAGCGCCTTGACGGCCGCCGGCTCGGTCGCCTTCGCCTCCTTGACGCGGCGGCGCAGGTCGTCGAGCAGCTGATGCGTGGCGGCCACGCCGGCGTCGGCCATCAGCAGCGCGGACTCGAGCTCCTCGTAGAGTGCCTCGTCGATGCGCGTGCCGGTGAAGACCTGCGCGATGCTGCCGCCCGTCTTGCGCAGGCCTTGGCGAAGGCGGTCGAGCCAGCCGGCGCGCGCGGGCGCCGGTGCAGCAGGCGCGACGGCATCGGTCCCCGCGTCCGCCTGCGCAGCCACCGGCGCCGGCGGCGTCGATGCCGCGGCGGGCGCAGGCGCGACCGGCAGTGGCGCGGGCGGCATGGCGGGCACCGCCACACCCTCGGGCGCGGCGGGCGGCGCCACGGGCGCCTTCTTCCTGAAGAAGCTGAACATTCGGTCCGTCGGTGATGGGGGCCGCCGGACAAGTCCTGCGGAAACGCTATAATTTGCGGCTCAGGCGCTTTAGCTCAGTTGGTTAGAGCGACGGAATCATAATCCGCAGGTCCGGGGTTCAAGTCCCTGAAGCGCCACCAAGTTACCGAGCCCGGCTCCGAGAGGTGCCGGGCTTTTTGTTTTCCGGACGAGCCGTTGCCGGCCTTGCGAGGGCCCATGCCCTCACTCCCCTATCCACTCCCCTATCCACTCCCAGGGCCGCAGCTCCGGTGCCGGCGGCGCCGCGCCGGACGCCGCAGCAGCCGCCACGAGGAAACACGCCGACAGCCAGCCCGCCAGGGCCCGTCCGGCACTCTTGATCACAGCTCTGCGCATCCCCGTCATCCCGCACGAATGTTCGAAGGCCTCGCCGGTCGCCCACCAAGCGGCACGACGGCCCGGACTTGCGACGCTACCGCATCGCGACACCCTCGCGCCCGGGGATGCCCTGCCGCACCGCGGGCCGGTCGTGCATCGGCACGCGCTGCGCCCGGCAGCCGTGGCACGATCCCGTCCCATGCAGCACTTCCACGACAACGATCCGCTGTGGCGCCTGCGGCACGCACTGGCCGGCATGGCGCTGGCGCTGGTGCTTTCGGTGCTCGTGGCCGCGCTGCTGGCACGCGGCCTGGGCGACCTGATCGCCGACTCCTACGGCCTGCGGGTGGCGTTCTACGGCGGGCTGCTGCTGCACGTGCTGATCGGCGCAGGGGTGCTGTTCGCACGGGTGGCACGCCACGAGACACGGCCGCTGTCGGCAGCCCGCGTGCTGCTCTGGCTGGCCAGCCTGTGGCTGTGGCCCGCGCTGCTGCTCACCCGGCGCGGCACCGGGGCCGGCGGCGCCGGGCCCGACGGCCCTAGTTCGACTGCTTGATCAGCCGCCCGGCCGCCGGCTGCACGGGCCGCGCGTTCATCGGGTACAGGCGCGCGAAGATGTCGATCTGCTCGGGCGACACGGGCACCGGCTGCTGCATGACGATCCACAGCACGCCCTCGGTGCACGGCGGCGTGGTCAGCGACCCCATGTAGGTGTAGTAGCGGCTGTCCTTCGGCAGCAGCTGCGCGAGGTCGATCGAGCCGCTGCCCGGCGCCGCCTCGTGCTTCTCGAGCGGAAGGTTGTTCCACACCTGCTGCACCACCGGGGCGGGCGCGCCGCGGTCGAGCAGCAGTGCCACCACGGCGAGCCGGCCTTCCGGGTCACGGTGCACCAGGTGGGCGCTCATCTCGAACTGGCGGCCGTTGACGCGTTCCTCGGAGGGCCGGTGGAAGTGGAACTGCACGAGTTCGAAGCGCCTGCCCCTCACCTGGATCGCATTGCCACCGCGCAGGTCGACCTGGACGGTGTGGCCGTTGTCGATGACGCTGAACGGCGTGGCACGGTAGTCGAACTGCACCGGCTCGAGCTCGACCGAGATGCCGTCGCGGATGTCGATCGGGCTCTGGCGGCTGCCGTTGGCGCAGCGAGCGAACTCGGGCCGCAGCCCACCCCAGGCCTGCGGCCCGGTCTCGCCGCTGTAGGCCCAGTGCGGCAAGGCGCCCGAAGCCCCGGCGTGGCCGGCCGCCGCCGCAGGCACCCTCTCGGCAGCCGCAGCCGGGGCGGCGTGCACGACGCTGCGCGCGCGTCGCGCCGGCTCCGGTGGCGCCGGGTGCGCCGACGCGGTGCCGGGCTCGGGGCGCGAGACCACCCGCAAGACGTCGCGCGAGGGCGCATCGGGCGAAGGCGCCGCGCCGAGCTTGTCCGCCAGCCGTTCGCGCAGCTTCTCGAGCGACGCCGCCTCGTTGGCGCGCGCGGCGGCCGCTGGTCGCGCGGCGGCTTCCCGGGCCGCGGTCCTGGGCGCGGCACGGTCCTCCTCCCGGGCGAAGCCCGGAAAGGCTGCGGTCGCCAGGGCCACCAGAGCGGCAGACAGGATGATGGGCAGGGCAGGCTGGGTCATGGACGTCTCTCCATCCTCGATATCGGCCTGCCGGGCCGATCATTGAGGCGGCGCTGCGGCCTGCGGGAGCCGGGGCTTGACCCAGACCCACGCCACCAGGCCGACCAGCAACAGCCCCATCGAGGCCACAGCCAGCGCGAGCGTCGAGTGCATCACCAGCGGCGCCAGCGCGCCGGCCACCAGCGCGTTGGCCAGGCTGCCGACGAAGGACTGCATCGACGACGCCATGCCCCGCCGCTCGGGGTGCAAGTCGAGCACCGTCAGCGTGACCACAGGCACCATCAGCGCCCAGCCGAAGGCGAAGACCGCGATCGGCAGCAGCGCCCACGCCGGGTGCGGCGGCAGCAAGGCGTTGAGCGCGACGTTGACCAGCGAGACGAGCAACATGATCAGCAGCCCGTGGCGCACCTGGTGGCGCGGCTTGATGCGGCCGGCCAGCCGGCCGGAAAGCCAGGCGCCGCCCATGATCCCGCCGATGGTCAGCACGAAGAACCAGAAGAACTGCGTCGGCGCGAGGCCCATGTGCTCGCCCAGGAACACGGGGGCGGACAGCACGTAGAGGAACATCCCGTTGAAGGGCACGCCGCTGGCCAGCACCAGCGCCATGAAGCGCGCGCTGCGCCCCATCTGCCAGTAGCCGCGCAGCAGGTGGCCAGCCTCGAAGGGCTGCACGTGCGAGGGGTGCAGGGTCTCGGGCAGCCAGCGCCAGTTCGCCAGCCAGAGCACCGCGCCCAGCCCCGCCAGGAACCAGAAGATCACGTGCCAGTCGGCGTGCACGAACAGCCAGCCGCCGATCAGCGGGGCGATGGCGGGCGCGACGCCGAAGTAGATCGTCACCTGCGACATCACCCGCTGCGCCTGCGCCGGCGGGTAGAGGTCGCGGATCAGCGCGCGAGAGACGACCATGCCGGCGCCTGCGGACATGCCCTGGAGGGCACGGAAGAGCACCAGCGTCGCGATGCTGTCCGCCAGCGCGCAGCCCACCGACGCCAGCGTGAACACGCCGACACCCCACAGCACGATGGGGCGCCGCCCCAAGCTGTCGGCCAGGGCACCGTGGAACAGGTTCATCACCGCGAAGCCCGCCAGGTAGGCCGACAGCGTCTGCTGCATCTCGACGGGCGATGCGCCCAGGGAGCGGGCGATCCCGGTGAATGCGGGCAGGTAGGTGTCGATCGAGAACGGCCCGAGCATGCCCAGGCAGGCAAGCAGCACGGCCAGGGCCCAGCGGGGGCCGCGCCAGAGGAGATGGGCGTCGGGGTTCATCGGGCAAGTCGGGGTGCCGCCTGATGGCGGCGGGCGAGTGTACGCAGGGATCGCCGCAGCCGCCGCGGGGGCGACCGCGGCCGCTTGGGCGCGGCCCGGTCATCTGCGATCAAATCAGCAACGCAAGATGCGGAGGCCCGAGATGCAGCAACGCCACGACCCGGCCGGGACGCCCCGGCGAACCCGGCGAGGGATGCTCGCCGCGGCAGCCGCCGCCGTGGTCGGCCTGCCGCAACTGGCGCTGGCAGCCCGCGTGCTCGCTCCGATGACCGACGGCCCGTTCTACCCGCCCGCACCCTGGCGCCGCGGCTGGAGCGACTGGGATGCAGACCTGACGCGCGTCGACGGCAGCGGCGGCCCGCCCGTGGCGCGGGGCGAACACCTCGGGCTCGAGCTGACCGTGGCCGACGAGCGCGGGCGCGCCATCGACGTCGCCGAGGTCGAGATCTGGCAGTGCGACACCCTGGCGCACTATCGCCACCCGGACGTGCCGCGGCAGCCCGGCCGCTTCGACGAGGGCTTCCAGGGTTTCGGCGCGGCGCGCAGCGCGGCCAACGGCTCCCTGCGCTTTCGCACGATCCGTCCGGCGCCCTATCCCGGCCGCACGCCGCACATCCACGTCAAGGTACGCCACCCTGCCTTCGGCGAGTTGACCTCGCAGCTGTTCGTGGCCGGCGACCCGGGCAACGAGCGCGACTTCCTCTGGCGCAGGCTGGCCCGCGCCGACCAGGAGGCGCTGGCGATGCGACTGGCGCCCGCGCCCGCCGGCAGCGGGCTGCGGTGGACGGCGAGGCACGCGCTGATCGTGCCCGCCTGAGCACCGGCGCAGGCGCCAGAAGGCTGGCGAAGAAATCGTGAAGCGGGCCGGTAGGCCGGATTCTGTGCACCCGTGCGCCTTGCGGCGCCGGGCGTGACCGCCATTCCTCTGGGCCGGGAGTCGCCCCCCGGCTCGGTGCCACCTACCCGCACACTCCCCGGGCCAGGTCGACGTGTGCCTACTTGGTGTTGCTGCGCGCAGAGATTGCCCGTTTCACCCCATCCGGATCGCGCGCTTGCGCGCGCTCCGGAGGGGTGGCTGCTCGGTCCCGGCTTGCGCCGGGGTCGGGCAGCTTGCGCCACCCGGCGACCGGCTCGCGCCGGTCCCTCGCAGAACACCCGCACCGGCTGACCCGGACGGACTCGTCTCTGTTGCTCTGATCCTCGCCTCACGGCGGACAGCCGTTAGCTGCTGCGCTGCCCTGTGCAGTCCGGACCTTCCTCCAGCGCGCCCTTTCGGGACTTGCGCCAGCGGCGGTCTGGCCCGCTTCACGGGATGGATTATCGCCCTGGATGCAACATCGCGCTGCAGGAAGGCCGAGGGGCCCCGCAGGGCCCCTCGTCGAGCTCACGCCAGCCGGCGTGCGGGCATCACTGCAGCTGCGACTGCTGCAGCGCGCGGATGCGGTCCTCGATCGGCGGGTGGCTGCTGAACAGCGCCATCAGCCCGCTCGGGCGGCCGTTGATGCCCATCGTCTGAACGGCCTGCGGCAACTGGCCGGGGTCCATGCCGCCCAGCCGGGCCAGCGCGTTGATCATCGGCTGCTTGCGGCCCATCAGCTGCGCGGCACCGGCGTCGGCGCGGTACTCGCGCTGGCGGCTGAACCACGCCACGATCACGGCAGCGAGCACGCCCAGCACGATGTCGAGCACGATCGTCGTCACGTAGTAGCCGATGCCCGGGCCTTCGCGGTCGTTCTTCAGGATCACCTTGTCGACCAGGTAGCCTATGACGCGCGACAGGAACACCACGAAGGTGTTCATCACGCCCTGGATCAGCGTCATCGTCACCATGTCGCCGTTGGCCACGTGCGCGACCTCGTGGCCGATCACGGCCTCGACCTCCTCGCGGTTCATCGTCTGCAGCAGGCCGGTGGACACGGCCACCAGCGCCGAGTTCTTGAACGCGCCGGTGGCGAAGGCGTTGGGCTCGCCCTGGTACATCGCGACCTCGGGCATGGCGATGCCGGCCTTGTCGGCGAAGCGCTTGACCGTGCCGACGATCCAGCGGTGGGTCGGGTCGGTGGAGTCGTTGATGACGACGGCGCCGGTGGTCCACTTCGCCATCGGCTTGCTGATCAGCAGCGAGATGAACGCGCCGCCGAAGCCCATGATGGCCGCGAAACCCAGCAGCAGGCCGAGGTCGAGCCCGTTGGGGGTGAGGAAGCGGTTGACGCCGAGCACGCTCGCCGCGATGCCCAGCACGAGCATGACGGCCAGGTTGGTCAGGACGAACAGCAGGATGCGTTTCATGCGGGTGCGCCCTCCTTGGAGCGCGAGTTTCTGCAGTGAAGCCGGATATTAGGGCTCACCGGCCCGGATCAAGCCCCCGCCCGCGTCGGCGACCCCGGCGAACCGGGGGATTTGCGAGCGGGGACCCTCCCTCAGCGCCGCAGCCGGACGACAGCGGGCTTGCCGGGGGGCTGGAGGTCGAAGCGATCGCCGAACTGCCCGAAGAGCTTGAGCGACGACCCGCTCTTGCTCAGAAGCTGCGCCTCGCGCAGGCGCTGGGCGGCGACATTGAGCTGCAGCGACTGCCCGGCCGCCAGTTCGGGCAGGCAGGCGAGAACCGCATCGAGGCTGGCGCGAGGCGGCTGCGTCATCGGCGCCGAGGCCGTGGGCGCAGGCGCTGTCACGAGGGCCGGTGCGGGCGCAGGGGCCGGCACAGCGGGCATCGGCGGGGCCGCTGGTGGCGGCTCGTCGCGCGCGGCGGGCTCGGCCGACGCTGCGGCGGCTGCGGTCGACTTGCGCGCCGCCGTCTTCCGCGCGGCGGTCTTGCGCGCCGCAGTCTTCCGTGCGGGCGCGGGTGCCGCCGCAGGCGATTCGTCGGCTTCAGCGGGAGCCGCCACCGCGTCGACTGCCGATGCAGGCACGTCGGCGGGCGCAGGGGCCTCGGCGGCAGCCGGCGTCGCCGCGCTCTTGCGCGCAGCCGTCTTGCGCGCGCCGGGATTCGCGGCCACGGTGGATGCCGTCTTCGCAGCGGCGCCGGCACTCTTGCGCGCGGCCGTCTTGCGCGCCGCGGTCTTCTTCACCGGCATGGCCGCTTCCCCGGCGGCGGGCTCGGGCGCCGCCGCGGGCGATGCGTCGGCCTGCGCCGGCGGCGCGGTCATCGCCACGGCCTCGGCGGCAGGCGGCTCGGCGACGGCCTGCGGTGCCACAGCCACAGCCGCAGGCAGGGTCGCGGATGAAGGCTCGGCCGGCTCCACCGGCGGCACGACGTCGGCCCGGGCGGCGCGGTCGCCGCCACGGCGCCCGCGCCGGCCGTCGCCGGCGGCTTCCGGGCGCGCTTCCGAGCGCCCTTCCGAGCGCCCTTCCGAGGTTCCTTCCGAACGTCCTTCTGCGCGCCCTCGCGCCGGCGCGGCGGGGCTGGCGGCGCGAGTTGCGCCGCGGCGCCCGGAGCCACCGCCACGCGACGGCCGACGGGCGCCGCCAGCCGCCGGGGCCCCGCTGACGCTGCCCTTGCGGTGCTCGAGCACGGTGAAGTCGTCGTAGACGTCCTGCGTCTCGTCGCCGACCTTGCCGTGCTGGCCGATGCCGCGCACCACGCAGCCCTTCTCGCGCAGCCGCGAGACGAGCGGCGCGAAATCGGAGTCCGAAGACGCGATCACCACCACGTCGGGCCGCTCTGCCACGACGAGGTCGATGGCGTCCACCGCCAGCGCGATGTCGGTGCTGTTCTTGCCAGCCGCGAGGTTGACCATCGGCCGGATCCCCAGCCGCTTGAAGGCAGCCTGGTTCGCCACCGCACTCTCGGCGGTGCAGTAGGCGCGGCGCACGTGCACGCCGCCGTGCTGGTTGAGCAGCAGGCGCACGGCCTGCTCCATCACGTCCACCGAGACGTTGTCGGCGTCGATCAGCAGGATGACCTTCTCGGGCTTCATTGCATCTTCCACGCGAGCGTCTCGCCAGCGCGCAGGGGCTTGATCGAGGCGTCGCCGAAGGGCAGTTGCTCGGGCAGCGTCCAGGGCTGGCGCTCGAGCGTGATCGTCGAACGGTTGCGCGGCAGGCCGTAGAAGTCGGCGCCGTTGAAGCTGGCGAAGGCTTCCAGCCGGTCGAGCGCTCCGGCGGCCTCGAAGGCCTCGGCGTAGAGCTCGATGGCCGCCGGCGCGGTGAAGCAGCCGGCGCCGCAGACCGACTGCTCCTTGAGGGCAGAAGCGTGCGGCGCGCTGTCGGTGCCGAGGAAGAACTTCGCGCTGCCCGAGGTGGCCGCCTGGACGAGCGCCTGGCGGTGCACCTCGCGCTTGAGCACCGGCAGGCAGTAGTAGTGCGGGCGCAGGCCGCCGACGAACAGTGCGTTGCGGTTGTACAGCAGGTGGTGCGCGGTGATGGTGGCCGCCGTCAGCGCGTCGGCGCCG